>JACVSB010000304.1 GCA_014534155.1 Thermoleophilia bacterium | reverse complement strand
GTCGAGGATGACCCGCTCGTGCGCGACGTGCTGGTCCACGATCCACAACGACTCCGGCTCCTCGACCAGGATGTACCCCGCCGCCAACTGCCCGATGACCCTAGCCTCGTCGGACGAGGGCAACGCCCCGCGCTCCGGGGGCTCGGCGAAAGCCTCGACGGGCGGCGGCCCGCCAGCACCCTCCGGCGGCTTCGACGCCTCGTGGAGGCGCTCGCGTACCTCTACGAGGTTGCGGGGCGGCGGAGAGTAGTCCGAGGGCCGTTCGGCGACGCGCCCGAACGGGCCGGCGGGCGGCGACCACGACGGGGAGAAGCGCTCCTGGGTGAAGGGGCGTTCGGCGGGGCGGGGGGCGGCGAGGGGCGCGGACGGGCGCCACTCTATCGCCTCGCGCACGGCGGCGGCGACGGCGTCGCGGGCGGCGCGCTCCTCGGAGAAGCGCACGACCTGCTTTGTCGGGTGTACGTTGACGTCCACCCGGCGCGGGTCCACCCGGACGTCGAGCGCGACCGGCGGGTAGCGCCCGGAGGGGAGCGTCGCCCGGTACGCGTCGTCGATCCCGCGCGTCAGGCCGTCGGCGCGCACCCAGCGGCCGTTCACCGAGACCGTCTGGCTCCCTCGGCTCCCCTCCGTCACGCTCGGCAAGGCGGCGTAGCCCGAAACGGCGAACGCCCCGGACTCGTACTCCACGCGGCGCATCGCGCGGGCCTTCGCGACCCCGAGTACCTGCGCGAGTCGCTCCATGAGGTCCTTCGCGGCGGGCAACGAGAGGTACTCGCGGCCCGCCTCCGCGAGCCGGAAGGCCACGGACGGGTGGGCGACGGCCAGGTGCGTCAGCGCCTCGACGATGGCGGCGCGCTCGGCGCGGGCGCCCCTGAGGAACGCCCTCCTCGCGGGGACGTTGTAGAACAGGCGGTCCACGAGGATGGTCGTCCCCTTGGGGTGCGAGGCCGGGGAGACCTCCGCCTCGCCGCCGCCGTCCACGACGACCTTCGTGCCGGAGCCCTCGCCGGTGGAGGTCGTGAGGCAGAAAGAAGAGACGCTCGCTATGGAAGGCAACGCTTCGCCGCGGAAGCCCAGGGTGTGCACGGTTTCGAGGTCTTTGGCGGTCCGGATCTTGCTGGTCGCGTGCCGCAATACCGAGAGCGCGGCGTCCTCGCGCGCCATCCCGGAGCCGTCGTCGCGCACCAGGATGTGCGTCGCGCCGCCATCCCCGAGCTCCACCTCGACGCGCGAAGCGCCGGCGTCCAGCGCGTTCTCGACCAGCTCCTTGACCACGGAGGCGGGGCGGTCCACGACCTCGCCGGCCGCGACCTGCTGGGCCACAATCGGGTCCAGGACGCGGACCCCCGTGCCGCTCGCGGCCTCGCTCGCGCTCCCTTTCGCGTCTGCGCCCACGGCCGGATTCTACACGGCGCGACGCCATTTCCCACGGCCCGTCCCCTCGCGCGACGCGGCGCACGCCGAATCGCGGCTGCGCGTGTACAATCCGGGGCTATGCCGAAGGAGAGCGAAGCCACGAGGGACGACGGTTCGGTCAACGGCGGGGCGGGGCTGCCGCTCGGGGACGTCGGCCGCCTCGTCGAGCTCTTGGCAAGGAGCGGGGTCGGCGAGATACGGATCCGCCAGGGGGAACTGGAGATCACCGTAAAGGCCAAAGCGGAGGCCGCCGCGACGCCGGAGCCCGTCCGGGTCGACGCCGTCTCCCACAACGAGTTCGTCGTCGAGGCTCCGCTCGGGTCCGACCTCAACGGGTTGCACGCGGTACGTTCGCCGGTTGTGGGAACGTTCTACAGGGCGCCAGCGCCCGAGGAAGGGCCC
>JACVSB010000088.1 GCA_014534155.1 Thermoleophilia bacterium | reverse complement strand
GAGGAACTCGCGGGACTGCGGGAGGCGACGGCGCTGCTCGCCTACGGCGCCGTCGGCGGAGCGCCACCAGCCGAGCTGAAGGAGCGGATCCTCGCCGAGGCACGTGCCGAGCGCCCCAACGTCGTCCAGCTCCCACGACGGCGCTGGACGCCGCTCGCAGCGGTGGCGGCCGTCGCCGCGGCCGTCGCCCTTGGCCTCGGCATCTGGGCGGCGGCGCGGCCCGCCCCTAGCGACGCCTTCGCCTCGATTCTCGCCGAGCCGGGAGCGAGGCTCGTCCCGATGGGCGAACGTGGGGCGCTCGCGATCGCGCCCGACGGAAAAGCCGCGCTCGCGCTGACCGTTCCGCCCGCGCCTGCCGGGAAGACGTACGAGGCCTGGGTCATCCGGGGCGGAAGGCCCAAGCGGGCTGGGGTGTTCCGGGGGCGCGAGGGCACCTCCGTGATCGAGGTAGAGCATCCGGTGCGCCGCGGCGTCGTCGTCGCCGTGACGCTCGAGCAGGCGGGCGGCGTCGACCGGCCTACCGGGGAACCGCTCGTCGCAGGAAAGGTCACTTGACGGCGCTCCTCGCACAGCTGCCGCAGAACGCCCGCCGCTCGCCAGGGGGCCTGGCGCACCTCTCCGACGAGGTTCTGCTCGCGCTGGTCGCGCGCTCGGACGACGGGGCGCTCGCGGAGCTCTACGACCGCTTCGGGCGCGTCGCCTATGGCCTCGCCCTGCGGATCCTTCGCGACGAGCCCCTGGCCCAGGACGCCGTACAGGATGCGTTTCTCGCCGTCTGGCGCTCCGCCGACCGCTTCCTCGTCGAGCGTGGGAAGGCGAGCACGTGGATCCTCACGCTCGTTCACCGGCGCGCGGTCGACCTCGTCCGCCGCGAGGACCGCCGGCGAGGAGACCCGCTCGGCCGCGCGCCAGAACCGCTCTCCGCCGAGACGACCGAGGACGAGGCTGCCCTCGGCTTCGAGCGTCGCCTCGTGCAGGACGCCCTGCGAAGCCTCCCGCGCGAGCAGCGCGAGGCACTCGAGCTCGCCTACTACGGCGGGCTGACCCAGAGCGAGCTCGCCGAGCGCCTCGGCCAGCCGCTCGGAACGATCAAAAGCCGGATGTTCGCGGGGCTCACGCGACTGCGCGACCTCCTCGCGCAGCACGGCCTCGAGGAGGGGGTTCCGCCGTAGCGGAGGCGTCCGAGGCACGCGACCGGGCCGGCGGCCGAGACGCGGCGCCGATTCGCGGGCAGCGACGAGGCCCCTGTTCAGGCGCGCCGACGAGCACCAGCGCTGCTGCGATACCGTCGAGTCTCTTCATTTCGTCCACCTCTACGAAAAAATGGAGACGGCCGCGGCAATTCTCATCGGCGTGATCGGCTTCGCGAGCGTCATCCTCGTGCTCGGGCTCTTTGTCTGGGCGGCCCGCAAGGACGGCGAAGAGGATCGGGCGCTTCAGGCCCGTCTCGGAATCCGTCGCCGCACCCGCCTCGGGCGTTGAGCGCGAAGGCGTAAGCTCGCTACCGCCGGAGCGAGAACCTCCCGGGCCGCTCGACGGCGGCGCGTCGCACCGCTTCGCACAGTCGCTCGTATGCGTCGAGCTCGGACGCCACCGGGACGACGACGAGCTCGTCCCCGACCTCGCGCACGCGCTCGCGGAGCGACCGGGCAGCCGCGCGGGCACGGCGGCGTCCGCCCCAGCCGTTGACGAGCCGCGCGAGGAGTGCGAGAACGATGCCGGCCACGGCGCCCGCGAGCAAGAGCCACGTCGGGACGGGGACGTCGTAGAGCTCGGCGACCGGGATGACGTCGTCGACGCGCAGGTAGGCGAGAACGGCGAGGACGAGGAGCCAGAGCGCGCCGGCGGCGACCGCGAGCGCGAGTAGACGCTGAAGCGCGCCGGCGACCTTCCACCAGCGCGGCGTGGAGACATGCAGGTCGGCGCCCGCGACCGCGCGGTCGAGCTGGTCTGCCACGTCACCCTCGCCTGCGGTCGCCGCCTCGCGAACGAGGCGCGGCCACGGCGACGGCAGACCTTCGCTCGCGCGCGCTGCCAGCTGCCGCGTCGCGGTCGCGACCTGCGCATGCTGGACGTGGGTGGCCGGCGGGAGGGAGGTCCGCACCGCCGGCTGCGGGCTCTCCGGAAGCCGGAGGCGCCGCAGCGGGTCGGGCCGCAGACGGCGTGTCCAGCGGACGAACGGCCACCCGGCGGCGAGCGCGCCCCGTCGCCGGTGGGCTCCGTCGACGGCGCGGACGACGGCCGCGACGCCTGCGGCCTCCTCGAGCGCAGCGACGAGGCGGTCGCGGTCGGCTCGCTGGACACCTGCGGCGCGCCCGTCGCCGCACGAGACGCCGAGCGCGCGCGCAGCCGCGTCGACGTCGGCGGCGAGGCGGGCGACGGCGGCATCACGCGCGGCCACGCGCGCGACGAGCAGCCGCTCCAAGTCGGCAAGGCCGTCGCCCGTGCGGGCGGAGACGACGACGACCGGAACGTCGCGCAGATCGTCCTCCGCGAGCAGGCGTTCGGCGTCGTTCCTCCACGTCGCGACGGCCGGCGGCGTCAGGAGGTCGGCCTGGTTCAGCACGAGCGCCATCGCCGCGGCGTGCGAAGCGAGCGGGCGGAGGTACTGCTCGTGGAGCGCCGCGTCGGCGTACTTCTGGGGATCGGCGACCCAGACGACGAGATCGGCGAGCGCGACGATCCGGTCGACCTCGAGCCGGTGCCCTGCTTCCACGGAGTCGAAGTCCGGGAGGTCGAGGAGGACGAGCCCCTCGAGGTCGCCGCCGGGGAGGCGGTGCCGGCGGCGGATCTCGAGCCAGTCGAGAAGCGGGTCGGCACCGTCGCCCCACGTCGCCGCCAGCGCCGCCGAGGTGGTGGGGCGGCGCCGGCCCACCGCCGCGAGCTCGCTTCCGGCGAGAGCGTTGAAGAGCTGCGACTTCCCGGCGCCGGTCGGCCCAGCGAGCGCGACGACCGTGCTCTCGAGGCCGAGGCCCAGGCGCGTCCCGGCCTTGGCGGTGACGCGGCGTGCCTGCGCGACGGTGTCCTGATCGAGGCGGCCGTCTGCGATCTCCGTCGCGTCGGCGAGCGCCTCGAGGCGTCCGTCGAGCTTGCCGCTCACGACGCGCGTCTGACGGCGTCGATGGCCGCGTGCAGCCGGGCGAACGCGTCCGCGTCCGGCGCCTTCGCGTCCAGCAGGGCTTGGAAGCGGGTCGCCTCGTCGCGGAGGAGCTGCTCGGCGCGCTCGACCAGCTCCTCGCGGGCGCGCGTGGCGAGCGTGCGCACCGCCTGGTCGCCGAGGATCGCCTCGAGGACCTTCTGCCCCACGGCGGACGTTCCGCCCGCGACGACGACCTCGGCGCCCGTGAGCCCGCCTGTATGAGCGAAGACGGCGAGCATGACCGCCAGCCCCGCGCCGTTGACGCCGAGCGAGGCCAGCCGAGCCGTCGTCCGCTTCGCGATGGCCTCGCTCCGCACCAGTTCGAAAACGAAGGTCTGCCAGTCGCGCACCTCGTCCTCCGTCGCCGCGGCGAGCTCGGGCGACGCGGATTCGAGCACGCCGGCCTCCTCGAGGAGCGCCTTGCCCGAAGGGCGCTCGCGCCACGCTCGCGCGGCCCGCTCGGCGGCCCGCTCGGCGGCGGCGCGAACGACCGCCTCCACACGGTTCTCGACCGCCACCTGGAGCTCACGGTCCGCCGGCGGCTCGTTTGTGACGAGCGTCCGCAGGCGGTCGCGGAGCGCGCCGACTCTCGATTCGACCGTGCGCATCACATCGCCCGTCCCGATCACTTCGTGCCAGCGGGCGAGCACCTCGCCGCGGAGGAGCGAGCCGCTTCGAAGCGCCGCGTCGACCTCGCGGACGGCGGCGGTGTACGCCTCCTCCACGTCGGCGCGGAGCTCGCCCGCCGCGCTCAGCTGCTCGACCGCCGCCCGCTCGACGAGCCCGGCGCGGCCGGGGAGGCTCGCAACGGCTCCGCGCAGCGTCCTGCGAACGAGCGCTGCGCGCGCCTGCGCGTCGGCCGCGAGGGTGTCGAGCCAGCGTCGGACGGGCTCGAGGGGAGCTTCCCTGATCAGGCCGTCGACGACCTCGGTCTCGGGCACGACGAGGAGGTCGACGTCATCCAGGCCGTGGCCTCGGAGCATCTGCTGCAGGTGCGCGGGCACCTCGACGCCCGCATCCGCGGGGACGCGGTTCAGGACGACGGAGAGCGAGGTGCCGCGATCGCGCGCGGCGTGCAGGAACTCCCACGGCACCGCGTCCGCGTAGCGGGCGGCCGTGGTGACGAAGAGCCACGCGTCCGCGGCAGCGAGCAGCTGGTTGGCCAGCGTACGGTTCTCGGCGAGGACGGAGTCGATGTCGGGCGAGTCGAGGAGCGCGAGGCCTTCCGAGAGAGCCGTGGTCGGGACGAGGTGGAGCGTGCCGGGCGACGCCGTCGCACCCGTCGTGCGGGCGAGGCCGGGGAGGACGCGCTCGTTCTCGAACCAGTGGACGTCGTCCGGGTTGCAGGCGAGGACGGGCGCGAGCGTCGTCGGACGAAGAACCCCGGCAGGGCTGATCTCAAGGCCGACGAGACTGTTGAGCAGGGTCGACTTCCCGGCTCCCGTCGAGCCGCCGACGACGATGAGGACGGGTGCGTCCATCCGGCGGAGCCGCGGGAGGAGGTAGTCGTCGACCTGCGCGACGACGTCGTCTCGGACGCGGCGCGCCGCCGGCGCGCCCGCCACCTCGAGGTCGAGGCGAACAGCCGCGAGGTCGTCGCGGAGGCTCTCGAGCGCGCCGGTCAGATTCGGGCTCATCGCTTCCGAGGTACCCGAGAGGCGCGCGCCGCACCCGCGGGACGATTCTGCTGCGCCGACGAGCTCTCCCGTTCGACGTCTAGTCGGGGAGAAGCGGCACGGTCAGGCCGGTGGAGTGGCCGAGGAGCACCGCCCGCTTGACCGAGTCCGAACCGTAGCGGCGGCGGACCTCGTCGAGCGCGGCGTCGAGGGCCGGTCCGCCGTGGCGGTCGAAAGCGAGCGCGAGCTGGACGGCGTCGTCGTTTTCCAGGTTCGCGACGGCGATGCCGACGAGCGTCACGCCCCGGCGCTCGACGGTCGGCATAGCGGTGGCGAGGAGCGCCCTCGCGGTCGCGAGGATCGTCTCGGTGTGGGCCGTCGCCTGCGGCAAGGTGTGCGAGCGCGTGGCGCGCGCGAAGTCGCCGAAGCGCAGGCGGAGGACGACTGTGCGGCCGACCCGTCCCGCCACGCGCATCCGGCGCGTGACGCGGTCGACGAGTCCGATCACGATCGTGTCGAGCTCCTCCGGCGAGCGCGGCGACCGGCCGAGCGCCCGCTGAGAGCCGATCGAGCGACGCCGCCGCCCGGGATGGATCGGGCGCGGATCGCGGTTGTGGGCGAGCGCGTGGAGATGGCGGCCGGCCGCGCGGCCGAGGAGGGCGACGAGCTCGCCCTCCGCCGTCCGGGCGACCTGGCCGACGGTCAGGAGCCCGCGGGCGCGCAGCTTGCGCGCGGTCACGGCGCCGACGCCCCAGAGCGCCTCGACGGGGAGGGGGTGGAGGAACGCGAGCTCGCGCTCGGGTGGCACGGCCAGGAGGCCGTCGGGCTTCGCCACCGCGCTCGCCACCTTGGCGAGGAACTTCGTCCGCGCGACGCCGACCGTGACCGGGATGCCGACGCGCTCCCGCACGTCGCGGCGCAGGCGAACGGCGATCTCCGTCGGGGTGCCCGCGATCCGCTCGAGGCCGCGCACGTCGAGAAACGCTTCGTCGATCGAGAGCCCCTCGACGAGGGGCGTCGCGTCCCCGAACACGCGGAACATGGCCTTGCTCGCCTCCGCGTACGCCGACATGCGCGGCGCCACGACCACGGCCTCCGGGCAGAGCCGGCGCGCCCGGCGTCCGCTCATCGCCGTCCGGACGCCGTACGCCTTCGCCTCGTAGCTCGGCGCCAGGACCACGCCGACGCCGACGATCACAGGCCGCCCGCGCAGGCGGGGGTCGTCGCGCTGTTCGACCGACGCGTAGAAGGAGTCGGCGTCGGCGTGGAGGATCGTCGCCCGCGGCGGCACGAACGTATGTTCCCATACGACGTGAGGGAGAGCATCGGATGGGCGACGCCGCTGCCGCCGATGTGTACGAGCGGCGCCGGACCGCGCGCCGCCGTTCCCCCCACGTGGTTTGGTTACGCCTGTTCCGAGACGGCCAGCCGGCCCCGTTCGTTCTCGCGCTCGAAAAACGCAAGCGTCTCGCCGATCGCATCCGGAAGAGGCGTGTAGGGCGGCTCGGGGAGGACGCCGCGCAACCCGCTGTCGTCGAGCTCGGCGTCGATCGGGATCGGATCGCTTCCGTGCGTGATCAGCCCGGCCGCCTCGGGCCGTGCCTCCTCGATCAGGGCGACGACCTCGGCCACCTCGACGACCGACCCCCTCAGGTTGTACACGTCGGCCCCCTGCACCTCGAGCCGCGCGAGCTCGATGAAGGTCCGCGCGGCGTCGTCGGCGTACTGCAGGTCGACCCGGCCGCCGAAGGGAATGTGGTACGGACGGCTGAGCACGGCCGCCTTCATCGCGTGCGTCGGGGCAGCCGTCAGCCCCTGGTCGCGGCCCGGCCCGAAGATCGCCCATGGCCGGACGCCGACGCTCGCAACGCCGTAGTCTTGCGCGTAGATCCGCGCGCTCTCCTCGTTTGCGACCTTGAAGACGCCGTAAAGGGTCGCCGGGCGTCCGCCGGGCCCGAACACCGCGGCGGAGCTCGCATAGACGAGTCCCCGAACCTGCGCCGGCGCGGACCGCGCCGCTTCGAGGACGCGAAGGGTCCCGACCACGTTCACCAGCGAGCCGCGAGCCGGATCCTGAGCGACGAACGGGATCTGGAGCGCCGCGAGGTGGACGATCCGCGACACGCCCTGCTCCGCCACGACACGCGTGACGAGATCCTCCTCGACGATGTCCCCGGCGACCAGGACGACGTCGCCCATGCGCTCCTCGCCGAGGATCGCGCGGAGGCGGTGCGGGTCCGCCTCGCGGTCGAGCGCGACGCAGCGCTCGCCGCTC
>JACVSB010000151.1 GCA_014534155.1 Thermoleophilia bacterium | reverse complement strand
GAGGCGATCAACTTCATGGCCACGCACGGCCGCGGCCTCATCTGCCTCTGCCTCACGGAGGAGCGCTGCGACCAGCTCGGGCTGCGCCCGATGACGCTGAACAACGAGACGCCGTACGGGACCGCGTTCACCGTCTCGATCGAGGCGCGCGAGGGGATTTCCACCGGGATCTCGGCGCACGACCGTGCCCGCACGATCCAGGTCGCGATCGACCCGAACCGGACTCCCCACGATCTCGTCCAGCCCGGACACGTCTTCCCCCTCCGCGCACGCCCCGGCGGCGTGCTGCAGCGGGCCGGGCAGACGGAGGCGGCCGTCGACCTGGCGCGGCTCGCGGGCCTGATCCCGGCAGGTGTCGTCTGCGAGGTCATGAACGAGGACGGGACGATGGCCCGCGTTCCCGACCTCGTCTCCTACTGCCGGCGGCACGGGCTGAAGATGATCACCGTCGCGGACCTGATCGAGTACCGGCGGCGCACGGAGAAGCTCGTGGAGCGGATGACGGCGGTGCGCCTGCCCACCCAGTACGGCGAGTTCACCGCGATCGCCTTCCGCGAGACCCTCACGGGCCGTCTGCACGTCGCGCTCGTCAAGGGGGAGGTGGCAGGGCGGGAGGACGTGCTCGTCCGGGTCCACTCCGAGTGCCTCACCGGCGACGTCTTCCACTCGCTTCGCTGCGACTGCGGCGACCAGCTCGAGCAGGCGCTCACGCGGATCGCGGCCGAGGAGCGCGGCGTCCTCCTCTACATGTCGCAGGAGGGCCGGGGGATCGGCCTCCTCTCGAAGCTGAAGGCCTACGAGCTGCAGGAGGGCGGCCTGGACACGGTGGAGGCGAACCTGGAGCTCGGCTTCCCGGCCGACGCGCGTGAGTACGGGATCGGCTCGCAGATCCTGGCCGACCTGGGCCTGAGCACGATCAGGATCCTGACCAACAACCCGCGCAAGATCACCGGGATCGAGGGTTTCGGGCTCAGGGTCGTCGAACAGGTCCCGATCGAGGTCCAGCCGAATGCCGAGAACCGCCGCTACCTGGACACGAAGCGGGTGAAGCTCGGCCACCGGCTCCATCACCAGGAGCAGCGCTTCGAGGAGCCGACGGAGTGACGAGCGTGCGGCGGAGGGGCGAGAAAGCGCGAGCCGAGCCCGCCGCGGAGCAGGGGCCGCCGGAGCATCCGCGGCCGGAGCATGCGCCGGGCGCGCTGACGATTCCGGACGGGGTGGGCGTCTACGTGGGCTCGCCGAACGGGGCGCGCCGCTCGGTAGCGATCGCGGTTGCCCGCTACAACGGCGAGCTGACGACGCGCCTGCTCGAGGGCGCGCTCGAGGCGCTCGAGGGGCGCGGCGTGACCCGCGACCGCGTCGACGTGATGCAGGTGCCCGGCGCCTTCGAGCTTCCGCTCGCCGCCATGGCGCTCGCGAAGACGCGCCGCTACTCCTGCGTCCTCGCGCTCGGGTGCGTGATCAGGGGCGAGACTCCGCACTTCGAGTACGTCTCCGCCGAGGCGGCGAGCGGGATCCAGCTGGCCGCGCTCGAGACCGGGGTGCCCGTCTCCTTCGGCGTCCTCACGTGTGAGACACGCGAGCAGGCCGACGCGCGGGCGGGGGGCGCGCACGGGAACAAGGGCGCGGAGGCGGCCGAGACGGCGCTCGAGATGGCGGACGTGTTCGCGCGCCTGCGCGCCGACCAGGTCGCGGCCGCGCGCATGTAGCGCGCGCCGGCTCGGCTAGACTCCTCCGCGTGTCCAAGGTCTGCGCTGTCTGCGGGAAGGCTCCGTCGTTCGGTCACAACCGGAGCCACTCGATGGTCGCCACGAAGCGTCGCTTCAACCCGAACCTCCAGCGCGTCCGCATCCTGGTCAACGGCGTCGCGCGCCGGAGCTACGTCTGCGCGCGGTGCCTGAAGGCCGGGAAGGTCGAGAAAGCGATCTAGCCGACACGCGCGCGCTCGTCTCCGCGGCGCTTGCCGCACTGGAGGTGAACCGCGAGCGGATCGACGACCTGAACGTCTACCCGGTGCCCGACGGGGACACCGGGACGAACATGACGTTGACGGTCCGCGCCGCGGCGGACGCCCTCGGGCGCTCGTCGGCGGAGTCCCGGCGGGAGCTCGCCCGGGAGCTCACGCGCGCGTGCCTTATGGGGGCGCGGGGAAACTCCGGCGTCATCCTCTCCCAGCTCGTCCGGGGTGCGCTGGAGGTGCTGGCCGAGCGCGAGGACGTCGCGCTTCCCGACGTCGCGCGCGCGCTTCGCGCTGCGAGCGACGCCGCCTACGGGGCCGTCCGCGAGCCGCAGGAGGGGACGATCCTCAGCGTGGCGCGCGCCCTCGCCGAGCGGGCGGAGGACCTCGCGGCGCAGGACGCGTCTCGCCCGCTCGTGGAGGCGCTCCCCGAGCTCGTCTCGGCCGCGGACGACGCCCTGGCGAGGACACCGGCCGAGCTTCCGCTCCTCGCGGAGGCAGGGGTGGTGGACGCCGGCGGCGCCGGGCTCGTCGAGCTCGCGCGCGGCCTCGCTGCGCACCTCCGGGGCGAGGCGCTGCCCGAGCCGCCCGCCGCCTCCGCCGGCCTGCCGCTCGAGGCCGTCCACCGCGAGCTCTCGCGCTTCCGCTACTGCACGAGCTTCTTCGTCGAGGGCGAGGGCGCAGAGCCGGAGTCCCTGGAGCACGAGCTCGCCGCCTTCGGCGACTCGCTCCTCGTCGTCGGCGGGCCGGGCGCGGTCAAGGTGCACGTGCACACGGACGATCCCGGGCGCGCACTCACGCTCGCCGCTGCGATGGGCGTGCTCGAGGAGGTCGACATCAAGAACATGCACGCCCAGACGCGCGAGCGGGAGGGGCGCCTCGCGGGTGAGGCGGAGACGGTGCGCTCCGAGGTCGTGGCGGTCTGCGCGGGCGCGGGAAACGCGCGGCTCTTCCGCAGCCTCGGGGCGGGGCGCGTCGTCTCGGGCGGGCAGACGATGAACCCGCCGACGTCGGAGCTCCTCGCCGCGATCGAGGCGGCCCCGGCCGAGGAGGTCGTCGTGCTGCCGAACAACAAGAACGTCGTCCTCGCGGCAGAGCAGGCGGCGAGGGAAGCCGGCCGGCGGGCGGTGGTCGTCCCCACGACGACGGTCCAGGCCGGCCTCGCGGCGATGGTCGCCTTCGACCCCGGGCGAAGCGCGGACGAGAACGCCCGCGAGATGGTCGAGGCGGCCGCGTCCGTTCGGGCGGGCGCCGTCACGCGGGCGTCGCGGGCCGCGTCGTTCGACGGGGTCGACGTCGAGGAGGGCCACTTCCTCGGGCTCGTCGACGGTCGGCCGGTGGCCACCGGGACAGCGCTCGCGGATGTCGCCCGCCGGGTTGTCGAGCTCCTCCTCGAGGGCGGGCCGGACGTCCTCACGATCCTCGTCGGCGAGGGCGCAGCCGGGGTCGACGGGCTCCGCGACGAGATCGCGCGCGCCCACCCGGACCTCGAGCTCGAGGTGCACGAGGGCGGCCAGCCGCACTACCCCTTGCTCCTCGCCGCCGAGTGAGGGCGGGCCTCGGGGGAGCGCACGGGCTCTTTTCCCGCTCCCGTTTCTATCCGATACTCCCGCGTGTGGAGACGGGCGACATCAGCGTCCTCGTCGTCGAGGACAACGACGTCTTCCGCGACGCGCTCGAGCTCATGCTGGGGTTCGTGCCCGACCTGCGCGTCGCCGGGGCCGTCGCGGACGGGGAGGAGGCCGTGCACGCGTGCGCCGCGCTGCGACCGGACGTCGTGCTCCTGGACTACCGGCTGCCCGGGCTCGACGGCGTCGAGGCAGCCCGGGCGATCGGCGGTTGCTCGGACGCCGCCGTCGTCGCCCTCACGGCCGCGGCGGAGCCGAGCGAGCTCGAGGCGCTGCGCGGGGCCGGCGCCGTGGCCTGTCTGAGCAAGGACAGCGACGTCGACGCGATCGTCGCGGCGATTCGCGCCGCCGCGCGCGGGCGCGCCGCCCATCCGCTCCCCGGTGGAGACTCGGCTCTCCTCTGACACGGCCGCAGTCGTCCTCGACTCGACGGCCGACCTCGCCGACCCGGCGGCGCGCCACCAGAACTGGCGGCTCGTCCCGCTGTACGTGCGCTTCGGCGACGAGACGTTCCGCGACCACGTCGAGCTCGCGCCGGAGGAGTTCTACTCGCGGCTGCGGTCCTCGCGGGCGCAGCCGCAGACCTCGCAGCCCACGCCTGCCGACTTCGCGGCCTGCTTCCAGGCGCTCGAGGAGTACGAGCGCATCCTCTGCGTGACGATCTCGGCGCGGCTCTCCGGCACGGCGGAGAGCGCGCGCCTCGGCGCCCAGTCCGCCGGGCTCGAGGCCAAGGTGAAGGTGATCGACTCCCGGAGCGCGTCGGGCGGCATCGTCATCCTCGCCGACGCCATCCAGCGGCGGCTCGAGGCGGGGACGAGCGAGGAGGAGGTCGACGGCCTCGTCGAGCGCTTCCGCCGCGAGTCGGGGCTCCTCTTCACCGTGGAGACGCTGGACTACCTCGTCCGCGGCGGCCGGGTGGGCAAGGCGGCCGGGCTCGCCGGAGAGCTCCTGAGCGTGAAGCCGATCCTGACGATCCGCGACGGCGAGGTGGCGCCGCGCAAGCGAGTCCGCGGGCGCGCGAAGGCGCTCGCCGAGTTCGAGCGGGTCTTTTCGGAGGCGACCCAGGACGAGCCGGCGCTCCGCGTGGGTGTTGCGCACGCGGATGCCGCGCGCGAGGCCGACGATCTCGCCGGACGGATCCGCGCCGCCCGTCCAACCGCTTCCTTCGACTTCCACGCGATGCTCGGCCCGGTGATCGGGACGCACGGCGGCCCGGGCACGCTCGGGCTC
>JACVSB010000284.1 GCA_014534155.1 Thermoleophilia bacterium | reverse complement strand
CGCACGTGGTCGTGGACGCGCCGAAGACGCAGGCGCGCAACCTCGTCCCGACGGTGCTCGCGCTCACCTCCCGCACGCTCTACGTGCGCTTCCACGGACGGAACGCGGCCACCTGGAACAAGCGCGGCGGCAGCGCAGCGGAGCGCTTCGACTACCTCTACAGCGACGAGGAGCTGCGCGAGTGGTCGCGGGCGCTGCGCCGCTCGGCCGAGGAGGCCGAGCAGGCCTTCGCCATGTTCAACAACAACGGCCGCTCCCCGGCCCCGCCCGGCCTCGGTGAGCGGGAGTTCGTCGCGCAGGCGCCCCTGAACGCCCTCACGTTCAAGGCGCTCCTCGACGAGGGGGGACGCGGGTGACGCTCGACGCGCTCGCACACCGGGTGCGCCCGGCCGCGGGAGACGCGGAGGGGGCGCTCGTCGTCCTGCACGGGCGGGGCGCCGACGAGCACGACCTCGAGCCTCTCCTGGAAGCGCTCGACCCCGAGCGCCGGCTCGCCGGCTACCTCCCCCGCGGCCCGCTCTCCCTCCCGCCTGGCGGCGCCCACTGGTACGTCGTGCGCCGGGTCGGGTTCCCGGACCCGGAGACGTTCTTCCCGACGTGGGAGCGCCTTTCCTCCTGGGTCGATGCCGCCGTCGAGGACGCACGTGTCGAGAGCGAACGCCTCGTCCTCGCGGGGTTCTCGCAGGGCGCCGTCATGGCCTACGCGCTCGCGCTCGCGGCCGTTCGCCCGAGGCCGGGGGCCGTCCTCGCCTTCAGCGGCTTCGTTCCCCGCGTGGAGGGGTTCGAGCTCGACCTCGAGGGGCGCGCCGGGCTCCCGATCTCGATTGCGCACGGGTCGTTCGACCCAATCATCGGCGTCGCGTTCGGCCGGGACGCGCGTGACCGGTTGCGCTCGGCGGGGCTCGACGTCGCGTACCGCGAAGATCCCGCGGGGCACACGATCACACCGGGCGGCCTCGCCCAGGCGCGCGCGGTGCTGGCCGCGGCGATGCGCTAGGGGCAGCCGCGCTTCACCCGCGCGCGGGTCCCAGGCGGGCAGCTCGGCTAGCGCCGCCAGTAGCCGCGGGTGAAGAGGACGAGCACCGGGACGAGCTCGAGGCGGCCGAGCCACATGAGCACGATGAGGATGGCCTTGGAGAGGTCGGTGAAGGGCTGGTACGAGCCCATCGGGCCGAGGAAGCCGAAGCCCGGGCCGACGTTCCCGATCGTCGACGCCGCCGCGGAAGCGGCTTCGAAGGGCGTGATCTCGAGCCCGGCCCTCGCCGACTCGACCGCGAGGAGGACGGTGCCGAGCGCGAAGAGCCCCACGTAGAGGAGGACGAAGAAGCCGACGCCCCTGATGACGCGCTCGTCCACCACGCGCCGGTTGAAGCGGATCGGCGCGACGAACTCGGGGTGCACGACCTGGTCGAGCTCGCGGCGCGTCACCTTGCCCACGATCAGGTGGCGGACGACCTTGAGCGACCCCGCCGTGGAGAGCGCGGACCCCCCGACGAACATGAGGACGAGGAGGAGGAGGGCGGCGAACGGTGGCCATCCGCTGAAGTCCGTGCTCGCGTACCCCGTCGTCGTCATCACGGAGGCAGCCTGGAAGGCCGCCGACCGGACGGCTCCCTCCCCCTCGGAGATCCCCCTGGCCGCGAGCTCGGCGAAGAGGAGGCCCGTCGCCGCGAAGAGCAGGAGCGCGTAGAGGCGAAACTCGTCGTCTCGGGCGGGGTTGGCACGGCGTCTGAGCGCGGCGTACATGAGCGCGAAGTTGGTCCCTGCGAGCACCATGAAGACCGTCACCGCCCACTGCGTCGCGGGCGCGAACTCCTCGAGCGAGCGAGCGCGCGTCGAGAAGCCGCCCGTCGGCATCGTGGTAAAGGCGTGGGCGACCGCCTCGAAGAGGTTCATCTCGCGGTCTGCCCCCGTCCACCCGATCACCGCGAGCACGAGCACCTCGAGTGCCGTCAGGCCGACGTAGACGAGCCACAGGCGCCGCGCGGTCTCCCGGATGGACGAGCTCAGCGTCTGGAACTCGTGCCCGGGCGCTTCCGAGGCGAAGAGCTGGCGGCCGCCGATCCGGAGCCGCGGGAGAACCGCGATCGCGAGGACGATGAT
>JACVSB010000372.1 GCA_014534155.1 Thermoleophilia bacterium | reverse complement strand
CTCGGTCGAGGTGTGGGACCCGCGCTCGCTCCTCCCCTTGGACGAGGAGGGGCTCGTCGCCTCCGTGGAGAAGACGAACCGTTGCGTCGTCGCGCACGAGGCCGTCGTCCGCATGGGCTTCGGCGCCGAGATCGCGGCGCTCGTGCAGGAGCGGGCCTTCGACTATCTGGACGCGCCCGTCGAGCGCGTGGGCGCGAAGTTCGCGCCGCTTCCCTTCGCGCCCGTGATGGAGGAGTACCTCGTACCCCACGAGGCCGACGTCCTCGCCGCGATCCGGCGCACCGTGGGGCGAAACGGCTCCTGATGGCCGACCAGGTGACGCTCCCGCGCCTCGGCCAGGGCATGGAGTCGGGAACGATCACCCGCTGGCTCAAGTCCGAGGGCGAGCGGGTCGAGAAGGGCGAGCCGCTCTACGAGCTCGACACCGAGAAGGTGACCCAGGAGGTGGAAGCGGACGCCTCGGGCGTCCTGCTCAAGATCCTCGTCGCCGAGGGCGAGGTCGAGGTCGGAAGGCCCGTCGCCGTGATCGGCGAGGAGGGGGAGGAGCCGACCGCCGAGACGGCGGGAGACGGCGCCGCGCGGGCGGCGGACTCGGAGGAGACGCCCGGCCGGGTGCAGCCGGAGGAGGCCGGGGCGGAGGTCGGGGCGGAGAAGCCGGCCGAAGGGCCGGCCCGCGAGAGCGAGCGCGAGCACGGCCGCGAGGCCGCGCGCGAGGCGGCCGAGTCCGAGGACGCGGCCGAGCAGCCGACGCAGGTGAGGGAGCCGCGCAAGGCCTCGCAGCCGAGGGAGCGGCCCGGGCCGAGAGAGGCGCCCGAGCCCGGAGGCCGGGACGGCGGGCGCATCAAGGCCTCGCCGCTCGCCCGGCGCCTGGCCAGGGAGCGGGAGATCGACCTCTCGTCGCTCCAGGGGACGGGGCCCGACGGGCGCATCGTCGCCGAGGACGTCGAGCGCGCGGCCGCGCGCCCCGCCCGGGCCGGGGAGCCGGAGGAGGCCCCGGGCGAGGTCGAGGTCGTCCGGCTGACGCAGATGCGCCGCACGATCGCCCGCCGGATGAGCGAGGCGTGGCAGACGCCGCACTTCCAGATCGCGATGTCGGCCGACATGCGGGCCGCGGTCGCCCTGCGCGAGGCGCTCGTCGGACGGATGCTCGAGGGCGACGCGAAGCCGACCATCTCGGACGTCCTCACGAAGGCCTGCGCGGTCGCGCTCATGCGCCACCGGGACGTG
>JACVSB010000021.1 GCA_014534155.1 Thermoleophilia bacterium | reverse complement strand
CGCAGGCTCGCCGCCGGAGCGGCCGAGAACCGGCCGAGGCTACGGATCGCGCTTCCGGACGGCCTTCTCCACGTGATGGCGGCGGCGGACGCGGGGCTCGGTGTCGCCGGCCTGAAGACGTACGTCGGCTTCCGGGACGGCGCGCGCTTCGTCGTCGCGCTCTTCGCGGCCGACCGGCCGGACCTTCTCGCGCTCGTGGACGCCGACCGGCTCGGCCAGCGGCGGACCGGGGCGGCGAGCGCCGTCGCGGTGCGCCATCTCGCGCCTCCCGGCGCCACGTCGCTCGGCGTCATCGGTTGCGGCTGGCAGGCCGAGAGTCAGGTCGCATGCATCCGCGCGGTTCTGCCCGCGCTCGACCGGCTCGTCGTCTACTGCCGCGACCGGGAGCGGCGCGCCGACTTCGCCCGTCGCCACGGGGGCGAGCCAGCCGACTGGTACAGCGACGCCGGCGCGCAGGACGTGGTCGTGACGGTGACGACCTCGCGCGATCCGGTGCTCCGCGGCGACTGGCTGCGCCCGGGCGCGCTCGTCTGCGCCGTGGGCGCCAACCGGCTGGAGGCGCGCGAGCTCGACAACGCGGTGCTCGCGCGCGCCTCCTTCGTCTGCTGCGACTCGCGAGAGCAGGCGCGCATCGAGGCCGGCGACCTCGTCGAGCCTGTCGAGCACGGCGTCCTCGACTGGCTCGAGGTGCACGAGCTGGCCGAGGTGGTCGCGGGCGGCGTGGCGGGCCGGCAGCACGAGGACGACATCATCGTCTTCAAGAGCCTCGGGATCGCGGCCGAGGACCTGGCCGTCGCGAAGCTCGTCGTCGACCGGGCCCGGGAGCGTGGGCTCGGCGTGGAGCTCTAGGAGCCGCGGACCCGGTCGCGCGCCACCGCCGCGGTGTGCTCGCCGATCGCCCTGATCACTTCCGGGCGTTCGAGCAGGCGGATACGCTGCTCCTCGGTCGCGCGGTTCTTCAGGTAGGGGTCGTTGAGGATCTCGTCGACGGGGCGTCCCTGCCCGTGCTCGCGCACGACGTACGCGGCGAGCGCCTCCTCCTTGGAGATTCCGCCTCTCGCCTCGCTGCGCGCCTGCTCCCCGCCGCCGAAGATCCGCCGAAGGAGGTTCACGGACGCCCATTGTATCCTGCCGGCGTGAGGCAGGATCCCGGCGCGTTGCGGTTTGCCGAGCGGGTCCTGCACGGCGTTGGAGACGACGGGACGAGGGACGAGATCGCGATCTGGATCGAGCGCCGGACCGGCGCGGTCTGGGCCGTGGGGCGCGCGATCAACCCTCGCGAGCGAGCGGGCCTGGCGCCGCGAACCGGGGACTACATCTTCGAGGGGTACGAGATGGGCGACGCGCTGGAGGCGGCCAACGGGGCGCTTGCCGACGACCGTCGCATCTCGTCCGCGGACGGGGTCGAGGAGGCGGTCCAGCCCTTCAGGGAGGAGGAGCTCCTGAAGGCGCTGGAGCGGTGGTTCTTCGGGCGACGGCCCTGAGGGCTCAGGAGACGCCGATCCGCCCGGCGAGCTCCCGTGGGATCGTCTGCTCGGCGCCCTCGACCGTCACGCGGACGGGCCCAAGCCCCTCCTCCGTGCCCATCCGGACCCGTCCGCCGGGGACAAGCGCAAGGCTTCTCAGGTAGCGGAGGAGGTCGGCGTCGCCGTCCGGGACGCGTCGGACCGTGGCCTCTTCCCCCGCCTCCAGCGCGGCGAGCGGCCGGAGCCTGGATCGGTCGACGTTCAGCTCAGCGTCGGGAATCGGATCCCCGTGCGGGTCGTGCGTGGGATAGCCGAGCGCCTCGTCGATTCGCTCCTCGAGCTCCTCCGAGAGGGCGTGCTCGAGCCGGTCGGCCTCGGCGTGAACGGCGTCGATCGGAAGGCCGAGTGTCTCCGCGAGGTACTGCTCCAGCAGCCGGTGGTGGCGGATCACCTCGAGCGCGATGCGCCGGCCCGCCTCCGTGAGCTCCACGCCGCGGTAGGGCGCGTGCTCGGCCAGTCCGAGAACCGCGAGCTTCTTCACCATGGACGTGGCCGACGACGGCGCCACGTGCATGCGCCGCGCGATTGCGGACGTGGTCGCGCGCTCGCTGCTCGTGCGGAGCTTGTAGATCTCCTTCAGGTAGTCCTGGATCGCGTCGCTGAGGCCGTGCTTCACCGCTCGCATCGTAGTTTCGCTCGGCACTTCCGCCCGCGCCGCGGGGCCGTGTTCGCTACCCTCGGCCGCCTTGCTGATTCGGCTGGGACACAGCCCCGACCCCGACGACGCGTTCATGTTCTGGGGGCTCGCGGAGGGCCGGGTGGACACGCGCGGCTTCGACTTCGAGCACGTCCTCCGCGACATCCAGACGCTGAACCGGTGGGCGCAGGAAGGCCGGCTCGAGGTCACGGCGATCTCGCTGCACGCCTACACGCTCGTCTCGGACACGTACGTCGTCCTTCCTCACGGCGCGAGCATGGGACACGGCTACGGCCCGATCGTGGTCGCGCGCGAGGCGATGACGGCGGAGCGCCTACGCGGGCTCGAGATCGCCGTGCCCGGCCGCCTGACCACGGCGTTCCTCGCCCTCCGCCTCTTCCTCGGGTCCGACTTCGCGTTCCGCGAGGTTCCCTTCGACGCCATCCTGGACGAGGTGAAGTCCGGCCGCGCAGACGCCGGGCTCCTGATCCATGAGGGGCAGCTGACGTATGCCCGGCACGGGCTCGAGCGCGTCGTCGACCTCGGCGACTGGTGGCTCCTCGAGACGGGTCTTCCGCTCCCGCTGGGCATCAACGTCGCCCGCCGCGACGTCGGGGGGCCGACGCTCCGCACCCTCTCGGACGTCCTGGCGGAGTCGATCGAGGCCGGCCTGGAAAATCGGGCGCAGGCGCTCGAGTACGCGATGCGGTTCGGGCGTGGGCTCGACTCGGCGCTGACCGACCGCTTCGTCGGGATGTACGTGAACCGGCTGACGCGGGGGTACGGAGACGAGGGCCGCCAGGCCGTCGAGGAGCTCCTGGCGCGCGCCGAGCGCGCCGGCGTGATCGAGCACGCCGGCCGGGTCGAGTTCGTCGGCTAGCGCCGACGAGGGGCAACGGGCCCCGAAGCGCGACGGGAGCGGGAAAATACACTGGCTGCGTGCCCGAGGCGGTCATCCTCTCGGCCGTGCGCACCCCCGTCGGGCGCTACGGCGGCGGCCTCGCCGGCGAGCGTCCCGACGACCTCGCCGGCCTCGTCATCGGCGCGGCGGTGGAACGCGCGCGCGTTCCCGCGGGGGAGATCGAGGACGTCTACTTCGGGTGCGCCAACGGAGCGGGCGAGGACAACCGGAACGTCGCGCGCATGGGCGCGCTCCTCGCGGGGCTGCCCCGCGAGGTCGCGGGCGTGACGGTGAACCGCCTCTGCGCCTCGGGGCTGAGCGCGCTCGTCTCCGCCTGCCACGCCGTCCGCGCGGGTGACGGAGACCTGTTCGTGGCGGGAGGGGTCGAGTCCATGTCGCGCGCCCCCCTCGTCGTCGCCAAGCCGGAGCGCGCGTTCCCGCGGGGCGAGCAGACGCTCTGGGACACGACGCTCGGCTGGCGCTTCCCGAACCCGCGCCTGGCCGCGATGTTCCCGCTCGAGTCGATGGGCGAGACCGGCGAGAACGTGGCCGAGCGCTTCGCCGTCTCGCGGGAGGATCAGGACGAGTTCGCGCTGGAGAGCCAGCGGCGCTGGGCCGCCGCCGCCGAGAGCGGGCGCTTCGCCGACGAGATCGTCCCGGCCGGCGCGCTCGAGCGCGACGAGCACCCCCGCCCGGCGACGACCGCCGAGAAGCTCGCCGCCCTGGAGCCTGCGTTCCGCGCCGGCGGGACGGTCACCGCGGGGAATTCGAGCGGCGTGAACGACGGCGCCGCCGCCCTCGTCGTCGCGAGCGAGGAGCGGGCGCGAGCCCTCGGCGTCGAGCCGCTCGGCCGCTTCGTGGCGAGCGCCGTGGCCGGTGTCGACCCCACGGTGATGGGGATCGGTCCCGTGCCTGCCGTGCGCAAGCTGCTCCGCCGTGCGGGCGTCGCCGCGTCCGAGCTCGACCTCGTCGAGCTGAACGAGGCCTTCGCTTCGCAGAGCCTCCAGGTGATCCGCGACCTCGGGCTCGAGCGCGAGCGCGTGAACGTGAACGGCGGCGCGATCGCGATCGGCCATCCGCTGGGGATGAGCGGCGCCCGGCTCGCCGTCACGCTCCTGCACGAGCTGCGCCGGCGCGGCGGCCGCCTCGGCCTCGTCACGCTCTGCGTCGGGGTCGGCCAGGGTCAGGCGGCTCTGCTCGCGAGGTAGCGGCTATCGTCCCCGCCGCATGGCGGTCGCGACCGAGCGGGACTACGGGCTCTTCATCGACGGGGAGCTCGTGGAGCCGGCGTCCGGGGAGGTACGCGAGCTCGCGGAGCCGGCGACCGGGGCGCCGCTCGCCCGCGCTGCCATGGCGGGGGCGGAGGACGTCGACCGGGCGGTCGCCGCCGCGCGCGCCGCCCTAGGGGGAGCATGGGGGAAGACGGGCGCGAGCGAGCGCTCGCGGCTCCTGCACGCGCTCGCCGACGCGATCCAGGAGAACCGCCGGGAGCTGAGCGAGCTCGACTCCCGGAACGTCGGCAAGGCGATCAGCTCGGTCAAGGGCGAGGTCGCCTCGGCCGCGGAGCAGTTCCGCTTCTTCGCCTCGGCGATCGGCGCCGCGGAGGGGCGCTCGCACATGGTGGGCGGCTCGCAGCTCTACTACTCGCTGAAGGAGCCGGTGGGCGTCTGCGCGCAGATAGTCCCCTGGAACTATCCGGCGATGATGGCGGCCTGGAAGCTCGCGCCCGCGCTGGCCGCTGGATGCGCCGTCGTCCTCAAGCCGGATCCCGCCACGCCGCTCACGGCCCTCCGGCTCGCCGAGCTCGCGGCCGAGGCCGGCGTGCCGCCGGGAGTGGTCAACGTCGTTCCGGGCGACGGCCCCACGACCGGCGCTCACCTGGTCTCCCACCCGGGCGTGGACAAGGTCGCCTTCACGGGCTCGACGAAGACGGGCAGCGAGGTGATGCGCCTCGCATCCGACCCGATCAAGCGGATCTCACTCGAGCTGGGAGGGAAGAGCCCGAACCTCGTCTTCGCCGACGCGGACCTGGCGGACGCGATTCCGAGCTCCGTCTACGCGGTCTACTACTCCGCCGGCCAAAGTTGCGACGCGCGAAGCCGCGTCCTCGTGGAGAAGCCGCTCTACGACGACTTCGTCGCGCGCTTCGCGGAGGCAGCCGAGCGCCTGAAGGTGGGCGACCCTCTCGACGCGGAGACGCAGATGGGCTCGCTCATCTCGCGGGGCCACCGGGACAAGGTGCACGGCTTCGTCGAGGCGGGGCGCGACGAAGGGGCGGAGGTCGTCCTCGGGGGCCAACCGGCCGACGGCGACGGGGCGTTCTACCCGCCTACCGTGCTTGCCCGCGTCGAGAACCGCATGCTCGTCGCGCAGGAGGAGATCTTCGGGCCGGTCGTCACCGTCATCCCGTTCGAGGACGAGCGCGAGGCCGTCGCACTCGCGAACGACTCGAAGTACGGGCTCGTCGCGACCGTGTGGACACGCGATCCCGCGCGCGGCCCGCGGCTTGCTGCGCGGATCAAGTCGGGCACGATCGGAATCAACACGCCCTACACGGCTCCCCCCGGCGCGGCCTTCGGGGGCTACAAGCAGTCAGGCTTCGGCCGCGAGATCGGTCTCGAGACGCTCGACATGTACCTCGAGCAAAAGAGCGTCCTCCTCTCGACGGCGTCGAAGCCGATGAACCCCTTCGGCCTCTAGTAGGGGCGGGACGAGAGGGCCGCTAGATCCAGCTGAAGTTGTCCTGCAGGAGCGGGACGAGGAAGTAGAGGACGAACGCGCCTGCGGCGGCGTACATGAGCGGGTGCACCGCCCGCCAGAGGCCCTGCGCGACGCGGATGACGACGTACGCGATGAAGCCGAACCCGATCCCGTCCGTGATCGAGAAGGTGAAGGGCATGATCATGATCACGAGCGCCGCGGAGAGTCCGAGGGCGACGTCGTGGAAGTCGATCCCGGCGAGCCGGCGGCCCTCGGGGCGCACCCCGGCGCCGAGCTCCTCCTCCTCCGCCTCCTCCTCGCGCTCGGTCAGGATGGAGATCATCATCCAGCCGACCACGATCAGGGCCGGTGCCGTCGCCTGGGGCGGAACCATGCCGATGAGCGGCGCGAGGAACATGAAGGGAAAGAAGAGGGCGCCGGTGACGACGCTGACCCAGCCCGTGCGCCCACCCACGCCGACACCTGCGCCGGACTCGATGTAGGTCGTGGCCGACGAGGCGGACGCCGCGCCGCCCGCGACCGCGGCCAGCGAGTCGACGAGGAGCGGCCGGCGGATTCCGGGCAGCTCGCCCTCCTTGTTCAGGTACCCGGCGGCGCGCCCGACGCCGACGAGCGTCCCCATCGTGTCGAAGAAGTCGGCGAGGAAGAGCGAGAAGATCCAGGCGATCGTCGCCACGACGCCGAGCGTGGCGAAGGAGTCGAAGCTCACGTTTCCGACGAGGCCGAAGTCGGGCGCGCGCGCGACGTCGTCGGGCCAGCGCGCGTAGCCGACGCCGCGCGGGTAGACGTCGGCGGCGTAGTTGACGATGGTCGCGAACGCCGTCGTGGCGACGATTCCCACGAGGAGGTCGCCGGGAAAGCCGATCGCGCGCAGGGCGATCGTGACGACGAGCCCGAAGATCGTGATCAGCACCGGCCAGCTCGTGAAGGGCGCGAGGTCGACGGGCGTTCCCTCGCCGCGCACGACCAGCCCCGAGTTGAAGAGGCCGATGAAAGCGATGAAGAGGCCGATCCCGATCGCGATCGCCTTCTTCAGCTCGAGCGGAATCGCGCGCATCACGGCCTCCCGCATGCCGACGAGGACGAGCAACGTGACGAGGAGGCCCTCCATGACGACGATCCCCATCGCCTCCGGGAACCCGAGGCCGGCGCCGGCGACGAGCGAGAAGGCGACGACGGCGTTCAGCCCGAGACCGGGCGCGATCGCGTACGCGCGGTTCGTGACCAGTCCCATGACGATCGTCATGACGCCCGCGACGAGGCAGGTCGACGTGAGCACGCCCTCGAAGGGAAGACCAGTCCCCTCGAGCCCCTCGATGCCCGCGAAGCCGAGAATCGCGGGGTTCACGAAGATGATGTACGACATGACGATGAACGTCGTCACGCCCGCGACCGTGTCCCGGGCGAGCGTCGTTCCCTGCTCGCTGAAGCGGAACCGCCGGTCGAAGAACGATTCCCCTGACGGTGCTGCCATCTCGGCCATCTCGAGCCTCCTTCAGTGCTTCGCGTCGAGCGTGCCGCGATGCTAACGCTCGCACCCGAGGGACGAACCCGCCTCGTCCGCCGGCTCGACGAGCTGTACGCGATCGGCGGGGGGACCGGCGCGAACCGTCTCGCCTGGACGCGTGAGGAGCAGGAGGCCCATGACCTGGTCCGCCGCTGGATGGAGGAAGCCGGGCTCGCGGTCGAGGTCGACCGGGCCGGCAACCTCGTCGGGCGCCGTCTGGCCGCCTCTCCGCGCGGGCCGGAGATCTGGACGGGGTCGCATCTCGACTCCGTCCCCCGGGGAGGGCGCTTCGACGGCGCGCTCGGCGTCCTGGCAGGGCTCGAGGCGGTCGAGCTCGC
Organism: Thermoleophilia bacterium; assembly: GCA_014534155.1. The sequence continues at coordinate 5,772 of JACVSB010000021.1, read as the reverse complement.
CGCGGGTGGGAAGGAGCCGCCGCGGACGCTTGCGGTCGTCGCCTTCCGCGACGAGGAGGGCGCGCGCTTCGGCCGCGGCTTTCTCGGGAGCCGTGCGCTCGTCGGGCTCGTCGAGGGTGCGGAGCTCGACGTCCGCGACGCCGCGGGCACGAGCGTTCGCGAGGCGGTCGCGGGCGCGGGGTTCAGCCTCCTCCCCTTCCCGAACGACCCCGCCGCCCGGCCGGGCGCGTTCGTCGAATGCCACATCGAGCAGGGCCCCGTCCTCGCGGAGGCGAGCGCTCCCGTCGGCGTGGTCACGGGCATCGTCGGCGTCGCCCGCGGCGAGGTCGAGATTCGCGGTCGGGCCGGGCACGCGGGCACGACGCCAATGCGCGCGCGGGCAGATGCTCTCTGCGCGGCCGCGGAGTACATCCTCCGCGTTCGCGACGCTGCGTGCGCGGTCCCGGACGCCGTCGCGACCGTGGGTCGGATCGACGTCGAGCCGGGCGCCGTCAACGTCATTCCCGCGCTCGCACGGATGAGCGTGGACGCGCGCGCGCCCGACCCGGCGGCGTTCGAGCGGCTCCTCGCCGCGATCCCGGAGGCGAGCACCCGCCTTCTCGAGCCCGTCTCGCTCTCGCCTGAGGTCGCCTCGGCGCTTCGTGCGGCGATCGCCGCACGCGGAGTCCGGCTCGTCGAGCTCCGCTCCGGCGCCGGGCACGACGCGGGCGTCCTCGCGACCGTCGGGATCCCGAGCGCGATGCTCTTCGTTCGCAGCCTCGCCGGTGGCGCCAGCCACTCCCCGGAGGAGGACTCGAGCATCGAGGACTGCGTGCTCGCCGTCGAGGTCCTGGCCGACGCTCTCGCGCGCCTCGCTGCTGCTCCCTCGGCTGGTTCCCCGCCGTCGACCGCCTCCGGCCGCGAGGCGGTGGGCGAGTAACGAGGCGCGGGAGAGGCAGGAGGAGCCGCGTCCCGCTTCGTGCCCTGTCAGCGTTCGGCGAAGCGGATCGGCTGCGCGCCGTCGTAGAGGACGAGGCGCCCGAGCTCGCGGAGGCTCTCGCCGCCCTCGACGATGGTCGCGACGTGGTTGCCGGCGAGCTGGCCCATCTTCGAGGCGAAGCAGGTCGCGCCGTACGGAAAGAGGATCTCCGTCTCCGAGAGGCCGCCCGGGTAGAGGAGGAGCTCGCCCGCGGCGGGATAGGAGTTTGCGTTCTCGGGCCCGATGCCGACGTCGAGGTCGCCGAGCGGCACCCACGCCGACTCGCCGCTCCAGCGGGCCTGCAGGAGCTCCCCCTCCAGCGGAAGGAGGCGCCGGAGCACGGCGCACGTCGCCGGCGCGGACTCCTCCTCCAGCCGCGCGTGGAACGTGAACGGGCCGGCGGCGATCTCGAGCACGGGCGCAGACCCTAATCGACGCGCGCGCACGCCGGCCGTAAGCTCGGCGCGAGATGGATCCGTACCTGAACGACTGGCTCAACCTGCTCCTGCGGTGGCTCCACGTCGTCGCGGGGATCGCGTGGATCGGCGCGTCCTTCTGGTTCATCTACCTCGATCTGCAGCTTCGCCCCCCGAAGCGCAGCGAGGATGCCGAGCGCGGGGTCGGCGGCGAGTTCTGGGCGGTGCACGGCGGAGGCTTCTACCACACGCAGAAGTACCGCGTGGCACCCCCGACGCTCCCCGAGCCTCTGCACTGGGTGAAGTGGGAGGCGTACACGACCTGGCTCTCCGGGTTCGCGCTCTTCGTCGTTCTCTACTACGTGAACGCCCGCCAGCTCATGATCGACCCGGCCGTGGCCGACATCTCGCCCGGCATCGCGGTCACCGCCAGCATCGGACTCCTCGCGGCTTCCTGGGTCGTGTACGACCTCCTCTGCCGCCTGCTCGGGCGCAGCGAGCTGCTTCTCGCCGCGGTCGTCGGCGCCCTCGTCGTCGCCGCCGCCTACGGCGCCTCGCACCTCTTCAGCGGCCGGGCGGCGTACCTCCAGGTCGGCGCGATGCTCGGAACCATCATGGCCGGAAACGTCTTCCGGGTCATCATTCCCGCCCATCGCGAGCTCGTGCGCGCGAAGGAGGGGGGCCGGGAGCCCGATCCCACCCCGGGCTTTCGCGCGAAGCAGCGGTCCGTGCACAACAACTACTTCACGCTCCCCGTCGTCGTGGCGATGATCTCGAACCACTTCCCCGTCGCGTACGGCCACCGGCACGCCTGGCTCGTCCTTGTGGCGCTGATGGCGATCGGCGCCTGGATCCGCCACTTCTTCAACCTGCGCCACCGCGGCCGAGACGTCTGGTGGATTCCCGCGACAGCGGCGCTCGCCATCCTCGCGCTCGCGTTCGCAATCCAGCCGGGGGACGGGGACGGAGGCGCCGAGGCGCGCGCCGGTCCCGTCGCCTTCACCGACGTCCAGCGGGTGGTCGAGCGCCGCTGTGCGGCCTGCCATTCCCAGACGCCCGAGCTCGTCCCCAGCGCGCCGCAGGGCGTCCGTTTCGACAACCCCGACGAGATCGCGGGCCATGCCCAGGCGATTCGCCGCCAGGTCGAGTCCCGCGCGATGCCGCCGGGGAACGTGACGGACATGACGTTCCGCGAGCGCGAGCTCCTGCTCGCCTGGATCAGGCAGGGGGCGAAGACGCCCTAGCGCGGTCGTGCGCGATCGCCACGAGCTCGTCCAGCGCGGTCTCGAGCTCCTCCTGGCGGCTGCGGCCGAGCCTCTCCTCGAGCACGGGGACGATCGCCGCGCGGGGCCTGCGGTTCACGAAGACGAGGAAGCGGAAGCCGAACCGCTCCTCGTAGGCCCGGTTCAGAGCGGCCAGGCGCGCCATTACCTCGCGATCCTCGTCGCCTCCCTGTTCCACGGCCGAGCGGCCCGTCACGCCTCGCTCCCCGATCCGCGGGTGGGCGTCAAGGGCCTCGACCTGCTCCTCCTCGGACAGCTCCGCGAGGAGCGCCCGCGCTTCTCGCAGCGGGTCGGCCCGCTCCGCGAGCCGCTCCACGAACCGGGTCCGCCCGCCGAAGAGCTCCGCGAGCTCGCCGACCGTCAGCTGCCGCGGTATGTCGTGCACCCGAAGGGCGAGACGAGGAGCGGGACGTGGTAGTGGCCCTCCCCGAGCTCGACCTCGACCTCGACGCGGAGGAAGAACTCGGAGGGCGGCCGGAAGACGACGCGGTAGCGTCCCGCCGGGAGGCCTTCGGCGAGCGGCGAGATCCGCCCGTCGTCGTCCGTCTCGGCTGCGGCGACGGGAGCGTCGCCGCGCAGGACCTCGACGGCGACTCCTGCCGCCGGCCGCCCGCGCGCCGTGTCCAGGACGTGCGTGGAGAGGGACGCGCTCATTGGGCGAACCTCGCGGCGGCACGCCGGTGCTCACGCGCGATCTCCTCCTCGTCGGCGCTGACGAGGCGCCCGTCGAGGACGACCGCCTCGCCCCCGACGTAGAGCCGCTCGACCCCGTGCGGGGCGGAGAGGACGAGGCCCGCGACCGGGTCGTCGGCACCTCCGAACTCGAGGCCGTCGGTGCGCCAGACCGCGACGTCGGCGCACTTCCCCGGCTGGAGCGAGCCGATGTCGTCGCGGGCGAGAACCGCGGCGCCGCCGCGCGTCCCGAGCCGGAGCGCCTCGCGCGCCGTCAGGGCTGCCGGGCCCCCGTGCCCCCGCGCGACGAGGAGCGCCTGCTTCACCTCGAGCACGAGGTCGCCGCGCTCGTTAGAGGCCGACCCGTCCACCCCGAGGCCGACCGCGACGCCCGCGTCCAGGAGCGCGCGGACGGGCGCCGCACCCGCGCCCAGGCGGAGGTTCGAGGTGGGGCAGTGGGCAACGCCCGTACCGGCGCGCGCGAACGCCCGCACGTCGTCGTCGCCCAGATGGACGCAGTGGGCGCACCAGACGTCGCCCGAGAGCCAGCCGACGCGCTCGAGGTACTCGACCGGGCGGCAGCCGAAGGTCTCCCGGCAGTACGCGTCCTCCTCGACCGTTTCCGCCAGGTGGGTGTGCAGGCGCAGGCCGAGCCGACGCGCGAGCTCGGCAGTCTCCTCCAGGAGACGCGACGTGACGGAGAAGGGCGAGCAGGGTGCGGCGGCGATCTGGATGCGGGCGCCGGGCTCGGGCTCGTGCAACGAGGAGAGGCGCTCGGTCTCGGCGAGCGCGTCGTCCGTCGCCTCCACGAGGTCGTCGGGCGGGAGCCCGCCCTCGGAGGCGCCCAGGTCCATCGAGCCCCGGGCAGCCACGATCCGGACGCCGAGCTCCCGTGCGGCCTCGACCTCGGCCTCGACGAGCCCCGTCCGCCCGGGCGGGAAGACGTAGTGGTGGTCGAAGACCGTGGAGCAGCCCGAGAGCGCGAGCTCCGCCAGCCCGCAGCGCGCGGCCGCGTACTCGGACTCGGCGTCGATCCGGCCCCAGATCGGATAGAGCGCCTGCAGCCAGGTGAAGAGGTCGGCCTCCTGAGCCCGCGCCCGCGTCAGCGTCTGGTACAGGTGGTGGTGCGTGTTGACCAGGCCGGGCGTGACGAGCGCGCCGCCGAGGTCGACGCTCTCGTCGGCCTCCGGCGCCGCTCCGCTCCCCACCGCTTCGACGAGCCCGTCGCGCGCGAGGAGCCAGCCGGCCGCGAGCTCGGTGCCCGCGTCGTCCATCGTGACGACGTAGCCGTTCCGGAAGAGGAGCGAGCTCACCGCCGGCGTAACGTACTACCCTTGCCCAGGTGGACGTCCTGACGCCGCGCACGCTGGACGAGGCGCTCCGGCTGCGCTCGGAGGAGCCCGGCGCCTGGCCGATCGCGGGGGGAACGGACGTGATGGTCGAGCTCAACTTCGACCGCTCGCGGCCGCGCGCGCTCCTCAACCTGAACGAGGTGGCGGAGCTTCGGGGCTGGTCCCGCGAGGACGGCGTGATCCGCCTCGGGGCAGCACTCACCTATTCCGAGTGCCGTCGCGAGCTCGCGGACGCGCTCCCCGCGCTCGCGGAGGCCGCGCGCACCGTCGGCTCGCCGCAGATCCAAAACCGCGGAACGGTGGGCGGAAACCTGGGGACGGCCTCGCCCGCGGGCGACGCGCTCCCGCCGCTTCTCGTCGAGGAGGCGGAGGTCGAGCTGGCGAACCGGCGGGGCGAGCGGCGGGTACCGCTGAACGAGTTCCTGACCGGCCCGAAGCGAAACGCGCTGGCCGACGACGAGCTCATCCTCGCCGTCCGCGTCCGGCCCTCCGGCACGCGGCAGACGTTCATGAAGATCGGGCCTCGAAACGCGATGGTGATCGCGGTTGCCTCGCTTGCCCTCGCCGTCGACCGCGAGCGCGGACGGGTACGGGCCGCGTATGGATCGGCCGGGCCTATCCCCAAGGTCGTGGAGGCGCCGCTCGACGAGGCGGAGGACCTCCCGGAGCGCGTGGCCGCGGCCTCGAAGCCGATCGACGACGTGCGTGGGAGCGCGGCCTACCGCCGGCATAGTCTCCGCGTACTCACGGCGCGGGCGCTCGAGCGGTGCGCCGGATGAGGGTCACGGTGACCGTGAACGGCGAGCGGCGGGAGGCCGACGTCTGGGGCGGCGAGAGCCTCCTCTTCGCGCTGCGCGAGCGCCTCGGGCTGCCCGGCTCGAAGAACGCCTGCGAGCAGGGGGAGTGCGGCTCCTGCTCCGTCCTCATGGACGGCGTGCTCGTCTGCGCCTGTCTCGTCCTCGCGGCGCAGGCCGACGGCCACGACGTGACGACGGTCGAAGGGCTGGCAGACGGCGACGAGCTCCACCGCGTGCAGCGGGCGTTCGTCGACGCGGGAGCCGTCCAGTGCGGCTTCTGCACGCCGGGCCTCG
>JACVSB010000041.1 GCA_014534155.1 Thermoleophilia bacterium | reverse complement strand
GCCGTCGCCTGCGGCCTCCAGCGCCGCCGGCCAGCGAGAAGAGGAGGGGAATGCTCAGCCCGTCGGCACGGCAGGGAGCCGTGCGCTCGATCGCCGTCGCCGCCCTTGCGCTCGCCATGCTCGTGGCCGCGCCGGCCGCGCGTGCCCACTCCGTCCTGATCGCGACCGAGCCCGCGAACGACACCGTGGTCGCGCGCTCGCCTGCACGCGTGCTCCTTCGCTTCAACGAGCCGGTGGAGACTGCGCTCGGGTCGGTCCAGGTCTACGACGGAAGCGGGAAGCGTGTTGACGCCGGGAAGATCGAGCGCCCGTCCCCGCGCGAGGTCACGGTCGGCGTCGAGAGAGCGCTGGCCCGCGGCACCTACACCGTGGCCTGGAGAGCCGTCTCGGCGGACTCGGATCCGATCAACGGCGCATTCGTATTCCACGTCCAGGCTCCCGGCCCGCATCCCAGCGGGATCGCGGCGCAGGTGCTCGAGGGAACGCCGAAACCGACCTCAGCCGTGTACACGGGTGCGCGCTTCTTCGAGTTCCTCTTCCTCATCCTCGCTGCGGGAGGCGTCGCGGCGCTCCTCTATCCGCTCCGCTCGGCCGACGAGCGGATCCGGGGCCGGCTCTGCACGCTCCTCGCGGCGTGCGCAGGGGCGCTCGCCGCGCTCGCGCTCCTCGCGATCCCGCTGCAGGGCGCCGCCGCCACGGCCTCAGGGCTGCGCGAAGGGTTCCGGTGGGACGTGGTCGAGTCCGTCGCGGGAACGCGCTTCGGCAAGGTCGAGCTCGTGCGCGTCGGGCTCGCGCTCGTCCTCCTCGCCCTCGCCCTCGTGCTTGGCAGGGCGAAGGGTGGCGCTCGGGAGGCAGCGCAGGCGGGCGCGGCTGTCGCCGCCGCAGGGCTCGTGGCCACGCCGCCCTTCGCGGGCCACGCGACCGTCGAGGGCGCCGTCGCGGTGCTCGCCGACATCGCGCACGTCGTCGCGGCCTCGGCGTGGGTGGGGGGGCTCGCGTTCGTCGTCCTTGCGCTTCGCTTCGCGCTGGAGGAGCGCTGGGCACTCGCGACGCGGAGCGTGCCGCGCTTCTCCACCATGGCGGTAGTCGCGGTCGCGCTCCTCCTCGCCGGAGGAATCACCAACGGGTACCTGCAGGTGCGGTCGTGGCGCGGCCTCTGGGAGACCGAGTACGGGCTCCTGCTCCTGGCCAAGATCGCGCTCGTCGTCCCGCTCCTCGGCCTCGGTGCGTTCAACAACCGCTTCGTCGTCCCCCGCCTGCGGGCGGGCGTGGCGCAGCCACGCGAGCGGCGGCGGTTCCTGCAGGCGGCCGGCGTCGAGCTCGCGATCATGGTCGCCATCGTCGGCGTGACGGCCGTCCTCGTCAACGCTGCTCCCGCGAAGAACACGCTCGAGAGCCACGGCGGCCGCACGACGGCCCTGGTCGACCTCGGCGGCATCGAGGCGCACCTCGCCGTCGAGCCGGGAACCCCCGGTCCGAACGCCATCCACCTCGAGTTCGCCTCCAAGGGCTCGGGGGAGCCGCCCGCGCTCGCGGAGGTGAAGGTAGCGGCCAGTCTCCCAGCGCGCCGGATCGGCCCGCTCGACTTCGAGGCGAAGCCCTCGCACGAGCACGGGCACGGCGCCTGGGCGGTCACGGGCGCGGACCTCCCCATCCCCGGCGAGTGGGAGCTTCGCATCGAGGCGCGCCGGGGCGAGTTCGAGCTCCTCACGGAAACCGTGAACGTCGAGATCAAGGGGGAATGAGGAGGTGATGGGGGCGAGCGCCGGCGCAGCGGAGGCCGGCGAGGACGACGGCGACGGGCGGGCGAACGCCGCCCTCGGGTTCGGAATCGAGGGCTCGTTCTCCGCGGTCTCGCGCTGGCGTCGCTCTCCTACGGCGTCCGCGCGGCGCGTCGCAACCCGGTGGGCTCCGGGCGCGACGCGCGCCTCCGGAGCCCGGGCGCCCGCTACGATCGCACGGTGAGCCTCCGGGGGACGCCGGTCGAGGAGCGGACGGTGCTGCCGTCCGGCCGCGAGGCGACCGTGCGCGTCGGCGTGGCGGAAGACCCGTACATCGCGCCGGGGAAGATCGACACCGTCTCGCTCGTCGTCCGGTCCGGTAACGACGTGCTTGCGGTCGTGAACACGGTTCTCGAGCCCGCGCACGTGAGCGAGGCGCGCGCGCTCGTTCGCGAGGTCGTCGCCGGCCTCGCCTCGGGCGAACTCGAGCCGTCGGCGGGCGCGCTCGAGCCCTACGCCGACCGAATTCCCGACGTCGGCTAGCTCTCCTCGCCGTACGGAGGCTCGCGTGCGGTCGACGACTCCTCCTCGACCCAGTCCGCCGTGAGGAAGAGCCAGAAGGCGAGCCCCGCCCACGCGCCGTAGCGGCGGAAGCGCCGCGCGATCGTCGAATCGGCCTTCGCGCGTCCGCCCGTCAGCCTCGCGTACCTCGGTCGTGTCCAGGAGTCGAGGATGAGTCGGCGGTAGCGCCCGAGCAGCGTCATCACGTGCGCCGCCGCGTACGGGCCGATTCCCGGGAGCTCCAGGAGGCGCGCCTCCAGCTCGTCGTCGGAGAGCGCCGCCAGCCCTTCCAGGTCCGTCTCGCCGCTCGCGACGGCCTGCGCGAGCGAGCGCAGGTACGGGCCGCGGTACCCCGCGCGGACCACCTCGCGGTAGAAGGCCTCGTCGGCGGAGGCCATCGCCTCCGGCGTCGGGAAGGCGCGCCCGTAGGGGCCGGTCGGGGGGGCATCCGGGGCCGGCTCGCCCAGGTGCTCCACGAGCGCTCCGACCATCCGCTCCGTGGCCGACCACGCGCAGTTCGTCGTGCAGAGGGTCTTCACGACGTCCTCGAAGACCGTCGCGCTCCGCGTCAGACGGCCCGCTCCCGCCGCCACCCACGCGAGCTCGGGATCTCGCTCCGCGATTGCGTAGAAGGGGGAGAGGTCCTCGTCGAGGCGCAGGATGTGCGCGACCGACGCCTGGAGAGCATCGGCTTCGGCGCGTGCCGGGCGCGGGCCGGAGACCGTGATCGCGGCGGTGCCGGGGTGCGCCTCCGCGACGCCGACGGTCCGCGGCGGGCGCCCGGGAAGCGGGAGCGTCGTCTCCAGGGAGCGTGCGTCCGCGGCGACGCGAGTCGGCGGAAGGTCGCCGACCCCGTGCGAGGCCGCCGTCCGGCGGAAGTCGACCCTCTCGCCGCCGGCCCCGATGAGCGGGAGCTCGAGGACGGACATCAGCGCGCGAGCGTGATGCGGTCGCCCGCCCGGACGCCCCAGCGCCGGAATGCGCCCCGGTTCACCTCGAGCGCGCCCCGGTAGGCGACGCCGGGGTCGTAGACCGGACACGGGTCCGCCCGGCACGGAACCATGTCGAGGACCCGGAGGATGCGCCCGCGGGCGTCGTAGAAGGCGATCGAGAGCGGAATCAGCGTGTCCTTCATCCAGAAGCCGCCCGACGTGTCGGAGTCCCAGACGAAGAGCATGCCGGCGTTCGCGGGCAACGCGACGCGCCCCATGAGGCCGCGCTCGCGCTCCGGGTCCGTATCGGCGATCTCGACCTCGACCCGGACGACGTTCGAGCGCGTCTCGATCGCGACGGTGCCGCGCTTCGGGCCGGGCGCGGCGCCCGACGGCGCCGGTGCAGGAGCCGGAGCGGACGCCTCGCTCGAGCTGCTCTCGCCGCACGAGGCGAGGAGGACGACGAGAAGCGAGCAGGCGACGAGGCGCACGGCGACATGGTGGCAGCGGCGGGGACGGACGCGCGCGAGCCGCCGGTCTAGAGTGCGGCACCCTCGAGCTCGAGGAGGGCCCGCTTGCGCTCGAGGCCGCCCGCGTACCCGACGAGGCCGCCGCTCGCCCCCACGACGCGGTGGCACGGGACGACGATCGGGATCGGGTTTCGGTTCAGCGCTCCGCCGACCGCCCGCGCAGCCCGCGGCCGGCCGACGCTCGTCGCGAGACCCCCGTAGCTCTCGGTCTTCCCGTACGGGATGCGCCGGAGCTCGTCGAGCACGCGTCGCCCGAAGGGCGGCATCGCGCTCAGATCGACGTCGACGTCGAAGGAGCGAAGGCGCTGCTGGAAGTAGCCATCGAGCTCGCGGCGCAGCGGGTCGAGTGCGCGAGGCGAGCGCAGAACGCGTGCTCCGTACGCGCGGGCGAGCGCCTCGAGCTCGAGCTCGCCGTCCGGGTCGAAAGCGATCCGGCAGACACCGCGCGGCGTCGTGGCCGCGAGGAGCCCCCCAACGGGGGAATCGAGCAGGTCGTAGGCGACATCGAGGAGGCCCTGGGCGGCGGCAGCGGCCCGGAAGCGGCGGTCGGCGTCGGCGAGAAGCGTGTCGCTCATGTCAGTCCTTTCTGGCGCAGGCGGCGAATACCCGAGGAAGCGGCCTGACGGGCCGCCTCCTCGCTGGAGCCGAGGGCGGCCGCGATGTCCGCATACGCGAAGTCGTAGCCGTACCGGAGGACGACCGCGGCGCGCTCGGTGCGCGGCAACTCGTCGGCGAGGTGCGCGAGGTCCGCGTAGGCCGGGCGCGAGTCGTGTGTGGCGAGCTCCGGCACCTCCGCTGCCGCCTGCGGTCGGCGGCGCTCGTCCAGCGCGACGCGCGTGGCGATCGTGAAGACCCACGCGCGCAGCGCGCGGGCGTGCCGGAGCCCGCCGTAGCCTCGGAGCGCGCGCAAGAACGTCTCCTGGAACGCGTCCTCGGCGGCGTCGCGCCCGACCATCCGCACGAGGTAGCGAAGGATCTCCTCGCGATGCGCCTCGTAGACGCGCTCGAAGGGCGGGATGGCGGCCACCGACGGCATCATCGGGTGAAACGCGCACGCCGCGCGTTCCGTGAGACGCGACGAGAATGCCCGCGTGCGCACCGCGGTGGTCGGCCACGTCGACTTCGTCGAGTTCCTCCGCGTCCCGCGCGTGCCGGAGGTCGGCGAGATCGTCCAGGCGGAAGACGCCTGGGGGGAAGCGGGCGGGGGCGGCGGCGTCGCGTCGGTCAGGCTTCGAGAGCTCTCCGGCGACACGACCTTCTTCACGGCCCTCGGCGCCGACCCGTTCGGCCGGGAGGCCGAGCGCCAGCTGCGCGAGCACGGTGTCCGCGTCGTCGTCGACTGGTACGAGGCGCCGCAGCGCCGGGCCTTCTGCTACCTGGACGACGAGGGGGAGCGTACGATCACCCTTCTCTCCCCGAAGCTCCGCCCGCGGCGGTCGGCGCCGCTTCCGTGGCACGAGCTCGCCGGGGTCGACGGCGTCTACTTCACGGGCGGCGATCCCGACGCCCTGCGGGCAGCGCGCGCGGCGCGCGTTCTCGTCGCGACGCCGCGGGAGCTCCCCACGCTACGCGCCGCGGGGGTCGAGCTCGACGCGCTCGTCGGCAGCGCGACCGACCCGAGCGAGACGTACGAGGACGGCGACCTCGACCCGCCGCCGAAGCTCGTCGTCTGGACGGAGGGGAGCGCCGGCGGCCACTACGCGCCCGGAGCGGGCAGGTGGAGCGCTCCGGAGCTCCCCGGTGCCCGTCTCGACACGTACGGCGCCGGGGACACGTTCGCCGCGGCGCTGACCTTCGCGCTCGCCCAGGGGAGCGGGCCGCAGAAGGCGGTCGAGCTCGCCGCGCGCGCGGCGGCAGCACAGGTCACGCGCCGCGCCGGGCACGGAACACACGCCTGACGGGGGCGCGAGAGCAGCGCCGTGTCGAGCCGGCAGGGCCGCCGACGCTTGCGTGGTGGAAGGTAGTGGGGTAACGTGGCAGAAAGTGGAAGCAAGACCCATGCTCCTCGGGGAGTACGAGCATGCGCTGGACGACAAGAACCGAGTTACGCTGCCCGCTCGCGTCCGGAGCGCGTTTGCGAATGGAGTCTTCGTGGCGCGCGGGATCGATCCCTGCCTCCTCGTTTTTCCACCGGAGGGCTGGGAGCGGTTCGTCGAGGAGAGGCTGGCCGGGCTCAACCCGTTCAGCCGGGAGGCGCGCCAGATGAGCCGCCTCATGTTCGCCGGCGCGACCGAGACCGAGCTCGACCGCCAGGGCCGGATCATGTTGCCGGCATCGCTGATCCAGCACGCGAAGCTCCGCCGGGAAGTCGTCGTCGCAGGAGTGCGAGACCACCTGGAGCTGTGGGAACCGGGCGCCTGGCGGCGCGAGCTGGACGAAGTGGAAGGGAGCGCCGAGGTTGTTGCAGAACGCCTCGCAGCCACGAGCCGCTGACCACGTCCCCGTCCTCTCGGACGCGGTGCGCGCGCTTCTCGCCGTGCAGCCGGACGAGACGGTGATCGACGCGACGTTCGGCGCCGGCGGCCACGCGCGCGCGCTCTGCGCCGACCTCCACGGCCGGGGGCGGTTCGTCGGCGTCGACCGCGACCCCGACGTCCGGCCGTACTTCGACGCGTTCGCTCGCGAATGCGCTGCTCCGGCGCGCTTCCTGCGCGGGGACTTCGCGGTGGTGCTCGGCCAGCTGGCCCAGAACGAGATGCAGGCGGACGCGATCCTGCTCGACCTCGGGGTCTCGAGCATGCAGGTCGATCGTCCCGAGCGCGGGTTCTCGTACGCGGTCGACGCGCCGCTCGACATGCGCATGGACCCCTCGCAGCCTCGCTCGGCTCGGGAGCTCGTGAACGAGTCCGGCGAGCGCGAGCTCGCAGACATCTTCCGGCGCTACGGCGAGGAACGGTTCGCTCGCCAGATCGCGCGCGCCGTCGTCCGACGGAGGAGGGAAGCCCCCTTCGAACGGACGTCCGAGCTCGTGGACACGATCCGCGGTGCCCTCCCGGCCCCGCGGCGCTTCGGCGACGGGCACCCGGCCAAGCGCGTTTTCCAGGCGCTTCGGATCGCGGTCAACGACGAGCTCGGCTCGCTCGAGCGCGCGCTCCCCGAGGCGCTGACGCTGCTACGTCCGGGGGGCCGGCTCGCGGTGATCAGCTTCCACTCGCTGGAGGACCGGATCGTGAAGCGCTTCTTCGCCGCTGAGGCGCGCGGCTGCACCTGCCCACCGGAGTTTCCGGTCTGCGTCTGCGGCCGGGAGCCGCGCGTGCGCCTGCTCACGCGCAAGGCGGTTCGCCCCTCGCCGGCCGAGGTCGCCCTCAACGTCCGTTCCGCCTCGGCGCGGCTTCGCGGCGCCGTCAAGGTGGAGGCGTGATGGGCGCCGCGGCCCCGGCGCCGGTCGAGCGCCGGCGTGCGGGCCCTCTCCCGGACGCCGGACGGGAGCGCGAGCGCGCTGCGCCGCGCTCGCTCCCCCTGCGCGCGCGGCTTGCCGGCGGCGCTGCTTGGATTGTCCTCGTCGCAGCCCTGCTCGCGGGGATCGTGGCGATCAACGTGGCCGCGCTGCGCCTGAACCTCGAGGCGCAGCGGCTGGAGGAGCGGAGGGACGACCTGCGCGCCAGGAACGGAGAAGCTGCATCCGAGCTCTCGAGCCTCGGGTCGGCCGAGCGGGTCGAGGACGTCGGGAGGCAGAAGCTCGGCTTGGCGCAACCGGTCGAGACGCGCTACGTCCGGCTGCGCACGCGGAGCGGGTGAGCGGCCGCATCGTCAATCGCCGCGTACGCCTCCTCGTCGCGGCGTTCGCCTTCGCCTTCGCGCTCGTCCTCGTCCGCGCGAGTTGGGTCCAGGGCGTGCGCGCCGGGTCGCTCGAGGCGCTCGCCGTCAACCAGCACCGCGAGACCATCGCAGTCCCGGGCCACCGCGGCTCCATTTTCGACCGCACGGGCGTGGAGCTCGCGCTCGGCGAGCGGGCGACGAGCGTGTACGCCAACCCGAGACAGATCGCGAACCCGCGGCCGGTCGCCATCGCGGTCGCACAGGTGCTCGGCGAGAAACCGTCGCGGATCCTCGCGCTCCTCGCCAACCGCTCGCGCGGCTTCGTCTACGTCGCGCGCAAGGCCGACCCGCGGAAAGCCGCCGAGCTCGCGCGCCGGCGAATCACCGGTCTCGGCTTTCTCCCCGAGGAGCGGCGCGTCTATCCGCTCCGAGGTGTCGGCTCGGAGGTAGTCGGCTACGCCGGCACGGACAACGTCGGTCTCGCCGGCCTCGAGCTCGCCTACGACGACACGCTGGGCGGCCGCGACGGGCGAAAGACGATCGTTCGCGACCCCGCAGGGCACGCGCTCGCCGTCGTCGACTCCCACGACGCCAGGGACGGGCGGGACGTCCACCTGACGCTCGACAACACGCTGCAACGCGACGTGGAACGGGTACTCGCCGAGACACGGCGGCGCTGGTCGGCGCGAGCGGCGACCGCGGTCGTCCTCGATCCGCGGACAGGCTCCATCCTGGCCATGGCGGTGGAGCCGGGCTTCGATGGAAACCGGTTCCCGGCCGCGCCGCGCGAGGTTCAGCGAAACCGGGCCGTTACAGACACGTACGAGCCGGGGTCGACGTTCAAGGTGGTCACGCTCGCCGCTGTCCTCGAGGAGGGCATGGTCGAGCCGTGGACGACCTACACGCTGCCCTACGAGCTGGAAGTCGCGGACCGCAAGATCCACGACGCTGAGCCGAGGGGGACGGAGACGATGAGCGTGGCCGAGATCCTCTCCCACTCCTCGAACGTGGGCGTCGTCACGCTCGCGCTCGGTCTCGGCCGGGAGCGGCTCGCCCGCTGGGTCGACCGCTTCGGCTTCGGTCACCGGACGGGGATCGAGTATCCGGGCGAGACGCCGGGGATCGTCGTGCCGCCCGACCGGTGGTCGGGCTCGACGATCGGAAACGTCCCCATCGGCCAGGGGATCGCGGTCACGCCGCTGCAGATGGCCGCTGCGTACGGCGCGGTCGCGAACGGCGGGGAGTGGATCCGGCCGCACCTCGTCGAGCGGATCGAAGGCGAGCGAGCGGCGCCTGTCGCGCGCCGGCGGATCATCTCGGCGAAGACCGCGCGCCAGCTCCGGGGAATGCTGCGCGGCGTCGTCGAGGAGGGGTCCGGAACCGAGGCGCAGGTTCCCGGGTACTACGTGGCCGGGAAGACGGGAACCGCTGCGAAGCCCGACCCCGTGCACGGAGGCTACTCCGACACCCGGTACGTCGCCTCGTTCGTCGGTTTCGCCCCCGCCCGTCACCCGCGCCTCGTCGTCCTCGTGACCGTTGACGAGCCGAGGGGGACGATCTGGGGAGGGACCGTGGCGGCGCCGGCCTTCCGGGAGATCGCGCAGTTCGCGCTCCAGTACCTGCAGGTGCCGCCCGACGTGCCCGCCGAGGCAGCCGCCGCGGCTCCGGTCGCCCCGTAGCGGAGCCGGGAGCGCGGCCGCGCGTACGCGCACCCGGTTGGGGCGCCCCACCCCGCCGCCCGGGCTGAGCCCCATGTCCGCGATCCGCGCAGGAGAGTGGCGTCACATGAAAAATGGCGAGCAAGTGCGCCGTTTTCTCCGGCTTCGAGCGTCCTGCGCCCGCGTGCGCCGTTGCTAGCATCGCGCGCCATCGAGCTCGAGGCCTTGAGCCGTGCCGTGCGGCCGCTCCGGACGCTCCACTTGAGTCCCGTCACGGTCGCCGATCTCGCCTACGACGCGCGCAGCGTGAGCCCCGGCGCCCTCTTCGTCTGCGTCCCGGGCTTCCGTCGCGACGGGCACGACTTCGCGGGCGCGGCCGTGGCCGCCGGCGCCGTCGCCCTGATCGTCGAGCGCGAGCTCGACCTTCCCGTCCCGCAGCTCGTCGTGGCCGACGCCCGTCTCGCCATGGCGCTCGCGGCGGACGCCTTCTTCGGCCGCCCGACGCGCGAGCTCGCCGTCGCCGGCGTGACCGGGACGAACGGGAAGACGACGACGGCGTTCGTCGTGTACGCGATCCTGGCCGCCGCGGGCCAGCGTCCCGGCCTCGTGGGGACGATCGAGAGCCGGATCGGAGGCGAGCGCCGAGCCGTGACGCGGACGACGCCCGAGTCCGTCGACCTGCAGCGGACGTTCCGCGAGATGCTGGACGCGGGCGACCGCAGCTGCTCCCTCGAGGCCTCCTCGCACGGCTCGGAGCTCAGGCGACTCGCGGGCGTCCGCTTCGCCGCGCTCGCCTTCACCAACCTGAGCCCGGAGCACCTCGACCTGCACGGCACACTCGAGCGCTACTTCGACGCCAAGCGCCGCCTGTTCGTCGAGCCGGACCCGGACGGGGGCCGCCCGCCGGCAGCGGTCAACGTCGGCGACCCGTACGGGCGCCGCCTCGCCGACGAGCTGCGCGGCTCCAGCGCCCCGCTTTTGACCTTCGCGTGCGAGGGGGACGCGGACTTGCGCGCCGAGGAGCTCGAGCTCGAT
>JACVSB010000148.1 GCA_014534155.1 Thermoleophilia bacterium | reverse complement strand
CGCTCCACCTGCTCGCCGACGACGGGCGGCTGCTCGCGACGTCCACGGCCGTAGTGGCCGGGATCACCTACAACTTCCTCCCCTTCATGGCGCTCCCCCTTTACGTCAGCCTCGAGCAGGTCGACCCGCGGCTGGTCGAGGCAGCGCAGGACCTCTATGCGAGCAAGGTGAAGGCCTTCCTGCGCGTGACGCTTCCGCTCACCGTGCCGGGCATCTTCGCCGGCACCCTGCTCACGTTCATCCCGGCCGCCGGCGACTTCATCAACGCGCAGCTCCTCGGCACGCCGCGTCAGTACATGATCGGGAACGTGATCCAGTCCAAGTTCAAGGTGATCGCCGACTACCCGGAGGCGGCCGCGCTCTCGTTCGTCCTCATGGGCGCGATTCTCGTCGCCATCGTCGCCTACGGGCGGGCCGTCGGATCCGAGCGGCTCACCGGATGATGGGCCTGAGCAACAAGCCCGCGGAGGGCGTGCGGTGAGCGTCCGCGCCGAGCCGCTCGCCCTTCCGCGCCCGCGCCGGCGCCCGCTCGCCCGCCTGCTCGGCTTCGTCGGCGAGCGCGCGCTCGCCCTGTACGCGATCCTCGCCTTCGCCTACCTGATGCTCCCGATCGGGGTCGTCATCGCGTTCTCCTTCAACGAACCCCTCGGCCGCTTCAACTTCACCTGGCAGCGCTTCGGCTTCGACGCCTGGCTCAACCCCTTCGCGTACCCCGGCCTCCAGGGCGCGGTCGAGGCGAGCATCGAGATCGCCGTCTTCGCGAGCCTGTGCGCGACCGCGCTCGGGACGCTGATCGCGCTCGCCCTCGTCCGCTACGGCTTTCGCGGACGCGGCCTCACGAACTTCCTCATCTTCATGCCGATGGCGACCCCCGAGATCGTCATGGGGGCCTCCCTCCTCACCCTCTTCCTAAACCTGGGCGTGCCGCTCGGGTTCGGCACGATCCTGCTCGCGCACATCATGTTCAACATCAGCTTCGTCGTCGTGACCGTGAAGGCGCGGCTGGTCGGATTCGACCGCCACCTCGAGGAGGCGGCGATGGACCTGGGGGCGACGGAGCTCGTCACCTTCCGCCGGGTTACGCTGCCGCTCATCGCCCCGGCGATCCTCGCCGGCGCCCTCATCGCCTTCGCGCTCTCCATCGACGACTTCGTGATCACGTACCTGAACGCGGGGTCGGTCGTCACCTTCCCGCTCTTCGTGTGGGGGGCCGCCCGCGTGGCGGTGCCGCCGCAGATCAACGTGATCGGGACGATCATCTTCGTCGTCGCGGTCGCCTTGATGGTCGGGAACGTCCTCGTCCAGCGCCGCCGTGAGAAAGGAGCGACCGCATGACCGTGCCCTCCGAAGCCCTCTCGCCCGCCGACCTCCAGCAGGCGGCGCGCGACCACCTGTGGCTGCACTTCACGCGAATGGGCGGGTACCGGGACGGCGAGGTTCCCGTCATCGTCCGGGGCGAGGGCTGCTACCTCGAGGACATGAACGGCAAGCGCTACCTGGACGCGCTCGCCGGGCTCTTCGCGGTTCAGATCGGCTACTCGTACGGCGACGAGATGGGCGAGGCCGCCGCGGCGCAGATGCGTGAGCTCCCCTTCTACACGAACTGGAGCTACGCGCACCCGCGCGCGATCGAGCTCGCGGCGGAGATCGCGTCCCTCGCGCCGGGCGACCTGAACCGCGCCTTCTTCGTCTCCGGCGGCTCGGAGGCGGTGGAGTCCGCCTGGAAGCTCGCACGGCAGTACCACGCGGTGCGCGGAGAGCGGCGCTGGAAGGCGGTCGCGCGACGGATCGCCTACCACGGGACGACCATGGGCGCGCTCTCGATCAACGGCGTCGCCGCCCTGCGCACGCCTTTCGAGCCGCTCGTCCCCGACGTCGTGCACGTGCGGAACACGAACCGGTACCACCGCCCGCCCCACGAGACGGAGGAAGAGTTCACGGCGTTCCTCCTCGAGGACCTCTCCTCGGCGATCGAGCAGGCCGGGCCCGAGACGGTCGCGATGGTGATCATGGAGCCCGTGCAGAACGCGGGCGGCTCGTTCACGCCGCCCGCCGGGTACTTCGCGGGCGTCCGCGAGATCTGCGACGAGCACGGGATCCTCCTCTGCGCGGACGAGGTGATAACGGCCTTCGGGCGGCTCGGTGCCTGGTTCGCGTCCGAGCGCTACGACATCCGTCCCGATCTCGTGACGTGCGCCAAGGGCCTCTCGTCGGCGTACGCCTCCATCGGGGCGGTCGTGGCCCGCGACGCCGTCATCGAGCCCTTCCTCGAGGGCGATCGTACGTACATGCACGGGATCACGTTCGGCGGGCACCCGGTCCAGGCCGCGGTCGCGCTCAAGAACATCGAGATCATGCGCCGGGAGCGCATCGTCGAGCACGTCGCCGAGGAGCAGGAGACCTTCCGCTCGACGCTCGAGCAGCTCCTCGAGCTCCCGATCGCGGGCGATTTGCGGGGCACGGGCTTCTTCTACGCGCTTGAGCTCGTAAAGGACAAGGAGACGCGCGAGAGCTTCAGCGACGAGGAGTGCGAGACGCTCCTGCGGGAGTTCCTCTCGCCGAGCCTCTTCCAGCGCGGCCTGATCTGCCGGGCGGACGACCGCGGCGATCCCGTCGTCCAGATCTCGCCGCCCCTCGTGGCCGGGCAGGCGGAGTTCGACGAGATCACGGGAATCCTCGGCGAGGTCCTGACCGAAGCCTGGGACCGGGTCGACGGAAGGCAGGACGGACGCGCACCGGCCGCGAGCGCTCCCGAGGCGCCCGTCGCGCCGGCGACGCCGGTCGCGCCCGCCCCGCCGGCCGTCCGCAGCGGCTAGCGCCGCTCGACCCACCCGCGCGCGCAACTTGGGCCGGCGCGTGAATGGTTTGTGTTGCACCACGCGCGCCTCTCGCGCGCTCGAGCGCGCGATGCTCGAACGAGTGCCGCGGTGGCCGCCGCTCCACCCAGAGCTCGAGGAAGCGATCGCGGTCCTCGACGCGCTCGGCATGCCGTACGCCGAGCTCTGGCGGCTCCTGCGACCCATCTCGAGGCGGCTGGGGGTTCGCCAGCCGACCTACTGGATGGTCCGCCGGCGTGCGATCGCCGAGCGGCGCCGGAAGCTCCAGCGCGCCCGGGTCGTGGCCGAGATCTACGGGGACATGGTCACCGGCCGGCTGCCGTACCGCCTCCGGTGATGCAACACGAGCCCTGGCGGGCGTGGGCTCGTTCGCGGCGCCGGGGTCAGCGCCGCTCGACGACCTCGTCGAGCGGCTTTCGGTTCGCCTCGGCGCTCCACTCGTCCGTGGAGCGGCTCGCCGGATCGCGCGGGCGGCGCGGATACCCGAAGGAGAGGACGATGCGCACCCGCTCGCCCTCGGCAAGGCCGAGCGTCTCGCCCGTGCGCTCGAAATCCGGCATCCCGTTGGGAACAGAGGCGACACCCTCGTTCCAGGCGGCGAGGAACATGCTCTCGACCGCGCGGCCGGCGTCGAACGCGGGCATCTCGCCGGGCGGGCCGACGACGGCGACCACGAGGGCCGCGCCGCGCACGTTCTGCGGCGCGTAGACCGTCTCGGCCACGCGCTCGCGCACCCCGGGCGAGTCGAGGACGAGGAAGCGCCGGTGCTGGCGGTTGCTCGCGCTGGGCGCGAGCCGCCCGGCGTCGAGGATCCGCGTCACGACGTCGTCCGGAACCTCGCGCAGAGAGAAGTGGCGCCAGTCGCGCTTGCTCGCGATGGCGAGGCGCGTGTCCACGGTCGCGTATTCTGACCGAATGCAGCTCCGCTCCTCGGCGCCCTACGTCGTCGTCGGCGCTGGGATCCACGGCCTCTCCACGGCGTGGTTCCTCGCCCAGGAGCTTCGCGGGCGAGGCGTCGGAAGCGGCGAGGACGTGCTCGTGCTCGAGAAGGCGCAGCCGGGCGCCGGCGCCTCGGGGATCGCCTGCGGCGTGGTGCGCAACAACTACTTCCAGCCCGCGATGAGCGAGCTCATGCAGGCGTGCGTCGAGGTCTGGGAGTCGGACGCCCAGGCCTTCGCCTACAACCCGGTGGGGTACATCGCGCTCGGCCCGGGCGAGCAGGAGCCCGACCTGGCGGCGACGTTCGAGCGCCAGGAGCGGATCGGCTACGGCTCCGAGCTCATCACCGGCGAGCGCGAGGTCGACGCACACATGAAGCGGCTCTTCCCGGACTGGCGCGCGCGCGGCGTCACCGTGTGCCTGCACGAGCACCAGGGCGGGTTCGCGTTCAACCGGGATTCGGTCGCGGGGCTCCTCGGCAAGGCGCAGGCAGAGGGCGTCGAGGTGGCGACGGGCGTCGAGGTGACCGGGTTTCGCCGCCGCTCGGACGAGAGCGTCAGCGCCGTCGAGACGACGAGGGGAACGGTCGAGGTCGGCGAGCAGGTCGTTCTCGCCCCGGGCCCCTGGGCGAAGCGCTTCTGGGGGCTCCTCGGCCTCCCCGACCGGATCGACGTGCACACCCCGTCGGGCGACGTCGTCCGCGACCGCCCGATGTGGACGTACTGGAACCTGCAGGAGGGCGAGATCCACGTCGACCCGCTCCTCTTCGCGACGGCCGACGGCGGCGCCCCGCCCGTCATCCACCTGGACACCGACGCGCCGCTCACGACCGACGAGGGCGAGCTCGTCACGGACGAGCTGTGGGGAATCTACTTCAAGCGCGACCGCGAGGGCGTCCAGGGAGGCGCCTCGCCGCTCGTCGTGCACGGGGACGTGGAGCTCGACCCGTACCCGGCGACGACCGATGTCGACCGCGGCTTCGCCGACATGTGGTGCGCGGCCCTCTCGCACGCGATGGCCCGCTTCGAGGGCTGCCGCGCGCGCTATCGAGAGGCGCGCTCGGGCGGCGTCGGGGCCTTCACAGCGGACAACTTCCCGGTGT
>JACVSB010000114.1 GCA_014534155.1 Thermoleophilia bacterium | reverse complement strand
TCCTCGCGCTCGTGCTCGACGAGCCTGTCGTAGCGCGTCTCGTCCGTCGCGTCGCTCTCGACCTCCCGGGCCTCCGCGTCGGGCGCGGCGCCGGGCGTGTTCGGATCGACCGGCAACTCGGCATCCGCTGTCTCCGAGGACACGTCGGACGCCGGAACAGCGGGCGCAGTGTCGAAGCTCGAAGTCTCGAAGCTCGAGCTCCAGGCATCGGCGGAATCTTGACCCCGCCTCCGCAGGTATGTCGCGACTCCGAGACCGAGGGCCGCGATCGCCAGCAGCAGGAGCACCTTGCGCACGGCATGAAGCTACCCCTCGGTCACTGCTGCAAACCTGGTCTCGACATCGCGTTCGGCGCTGGTCGTCACCCGAGCTCGAGACGCAGGATGCGGTCGTCGTCGGGGTGCGGGTCGCCGCGGCCGTCGCGGTTGCTCGTCGTGACCCACAGCGAGCCGTCCGGCGCGGCGGCGACGGTCCTCAGCCGGCCGTAGCGGTTGATGAGCAGCGCCCGCGGGGTGCCGACACCCCGGCGTAGGAGCGGAACGCGCCACAGGCGCTCGCCGCGCAGCGCGGCCACGTAGAGACCGTTTCTCAGAACGGCAGCGCCGCTCGGCGATGCCTGCGAGACCGGCCAGGTCACGGCGGGGTTCGTGTAGCGGCCGCCGCGGGTGCTGCCCCGGCCTTCGACCGCGGGCCAGCCGTAGTTGCGGCCCGCACGGATTCGGTTCACCTCGTCGAGGCGGTTCTGGCCGAACTCCGTCGCCCAGAGTCGACCGGCTCGATCCCAGGCGAGCCCCTGCACGTTTCGGTGACCGAGGGTGTAGACCCGCGAGCGCCGGAAGGGATTGCCGGGGGGAACAGTTCCGTTCGGGCGGACGCGCAGGATCTTCCCGCTCAGGCTCGAGCGGCTCTGCGCGTTTTCCCGCAGCCCCGCGTCTCCCGTGCCGGCGTAGAGCATGCCGTCAGGCCCAAAGGCGATCCGTCCGCCGTTGTGGTAGGTGCTCCGTGGGATGCCGGTCAGGATCGCGTGGACACGCCCGCCCAGGCGGAAGCGGACAATCCGGTTGTCTCGCGACGAGGTGTAGTAGGCGTAGACGAGCCTGTCGCGGGCATACCTCGGCGACACGGCGAGCCCGAGCAGGCCGCCTTCGCCCGCGTTCGTGTCGACGCCCGAGAGCCGCATGACGACGCGCGGCTGTCCTCCGGTCGGCGGTAGCCGCAGGATCCGCCCCGTAACGCGCTCGCCGATCAGCGCGCTGCCGTCGGGGAGAAATGCAAGGCCCCACGGGACGCGGAGCCTCGTCGCGAGCACGCGCACGGACATTTGCGGCCGGCCGGCCTGTTGCCTTGAAGCGGCGGTGCCGCTTCCATCGCTCGAGCGGCCGCAACCGGTTACGAGCGCCACACCGAGCACCGCGACCGAGACCGCCGCACCGATTGCGTGGGCGGCACGTCGACGGGGGAGCAATCGAGGTTCCGTTGGCTCTACTCCCCCCGACGGCCGCACGCGAGGCTCCCGGAGCAGCGCCGAATTGGGATCACCCGCGGGCGCTCGTCCGGCCCCCGCGGCCACTCCAGCCTCATTCGCAGGGCGCCGACGTTGTTTGCGTAACTGCGCTCACGCAGCCTTCGGCCGCGATTGACGCGATGGACGACGAGGTACTCGCCCTCCGGGAGACCCGTCACGTCGAACGACTGACCGGCCAGCCCGGCTCCGTACTTGTCGCCGTACCCGACGGAGATTCCCTGCACGAGCCGGAGGAGCTCGGGCGCGCCGCGACCGCAGCTCGTTTTGAAGACCGGATGCGGTGGCTTCGCGGCGAGCGCGGGCCGCACGCGTGCTTGGAAGCCGTCGCCCAGGCAAAAGCCCGCCTTCCGCCCCCGGAGCGTGACGGAGTCCTTCCCCAGCTGCGCGAGCTCGTACGTCTCGAACGGGAGAAAGTGCCAGTGCGCGTGACCGCCGCCGCGCGTGTACCGAAGCGAGCCGATGTTCCGGAACCTCGCGGCGCCCGAGTCCGGGGACCGCACGACCTGATCGGCACGCATCAAACCGCTCTCCGTCCGCTCGCCGACGACGACCAGCGGGCCGGTGCCCACGTTGGCGACGGACGATGCGAAGCCGACGTGGAGCCGACCGTCGCTGCTCGCGATCACGCGCGGGGGACCGGGAGCGAGCTGGCGAAGATCCGGCAGAAGGAGACCCGGCCTCGCTGCGCTTCCCGTGCCCGCGGCGGCGGAGAGGACGACGCTCGCCAGCACCGAGACCAGGAACGCCGAGCGTCCGCGGCTCACCTTCCAACTGTACGCGCGCGCCCTCGTCGAGGACGCCGCAACGCGGATGGGCGGCTCCCGCCCTCGGAGGTGGGTCTCTGAGGCGCGGCGCGCCGATCAGCTGGCGCGGGCGCGCCGGCGGCCGTTGGCGCGGGGCTCGACCTGATCGAGAATGACCTCGAGCATGTGGCCAGAGGAGAGCACGTGCTCGCGCGCGAGCGCCCGCGCTCCCTCCACGCTGCCCGCGGAGACGGCTTGTCGAATCGCGGTGTGCTGGCGGTCGTTCCGCTCGTAGAGGTCGTCGATGTCCGAGCCCGCCGCCCAGACCGCCTGGCCGAAGAAGGTCCGGCGTGCGCTCTTCGCGAGCCGCGTGACGAAGGGAGCGTCTGCGGAGTCGTAGACGACGTCGTGGAAGGCGTGGTTCGCGCGCGCCCAGTCGCCAACCAGCGCGCCGTCCTGCGTGCGCGCGCGGCTGCGCTCGCGGAGCTCCTCGGTGAGGTCGCTGAAGCGCCGCTCCGCACGCTCGAGCGCGGCGAGGTCCTCCGGCGTCATGCGCGGCGTCGCTAGCGCGGTTGCGAGCGACTCCAGCTCCGCGCGAACGAGGAACGCCTCGCGCAGCTCGTCGCGCGAGATCGTGCGAACGCGGACGCCGCGGTTCGGGACGAACGAGACGAGGCCGAGCGCGGCGAGACGGCGCAGCGCCTCGCGGACCGGCGTCCGGCTCACGCCGTAGCGGACGGATACTTGTTCCTGGCGCAGGAGCGTTCCCGGCCCGAGCTCGCCGGAGACGATCGCCTCCTCGAGCGCGAGCGCAAGCTCGTCAGCCTTCGTCGTCTCGCTCACTCGAGCAGCTCGTACGCGGGCAGCGTGAGGAACTCGACGAACTCCTCGGCGAGCGCGATCCGCTCGAAGAGCGCGGCCGCCCGCTCGCGGCCCTCGCGCACGCGCGCGATCTCCTCGCGCACCCGCTCGGCCGTGAAGAGCCCGCGAGACGCCCATTGCCAGACCTGCGAACGCGAGATCTCCGCGGTCGCCGCGTCCTCCATCAGGTTGTCGATGGCCGCAGCGCCGACACCGCCGAGCCACGAGTCGAGGTAGCGGACGCCCACCGAGACGTTGGCGCGCAAGCCGTCGGCCGTCACCTCGCCTCCCGGGACGGTGAAGTCCAGGAGTGCGTTCGCCGTCACTCGCACGTCCTCCCGCAGCCGCTCGAGCTGGTGGGGCCGCGGACCGAGGACCCCGTCGAAGACCTCTGTCGCGACCGGGACGAGATCGGGATGAGCGACCCACGTGCCGTCGAAGCCGTCGCGCGACTCGCGCTCCTTGTCCTCGCGCACCTTCGCGAGCGCGACCTCGTTCACCTGCGGGTCGCGGCGGCTCGGGATATACGCCGCCATGCCTCCGATCGCGTGCGCCCCGCGCCGGTGGCACGTCGCGACGAGCAGCTCCGTGTACGCGCGCATGAACGGAACCGTCATCGTGACCTGCGCCCGGTCGGGGAGGACGAAGTTCGGGCGGGTGCGGAAGGTCTTGATCACGCTGAAGATGTAGTCCCAGCGGCCCGCGTTCAAGCCGGCCGAGTGCTCGCGGAGCTCGTGGAGGATCTCCTCCATCTCGAACGCGGCGAGGATCGTCTCGACGAGCACGGTCGCGCGGACGCTGCCGCGCGGTATGCCGAGCTCGTCCTGGGCCAGGAGGAAGACGTCGCTCCAGAGGCGAGCCTCGAGGTGGCTCTCGAGCTTGGGCAGGTAGAAGTACGGTCCCGAGCCGCGCTCGAGCAGCTGGCGGGCGTTGTGGAAGAAGGCGAGGCCGAAGTCGAAGAGACTGGCGGAGATCGGCTCGTCGTCGACGAGCACGTGCCGCTCCGGAAGGTGCCAGCCGCGCGGCCGGACAACGAGAGTCGCTACGTCCTCGTGCAACCGGTAGCGCTTCTCGGGCGTGTCCAGCGCGATCGTCCCGCGCACCGCGTCGGCGAGGTTCCTCTGACCGTCGACGCAGTTGGACCACGTGGGTGAATTGGCGTCCTCGAAATCGGCCATGAAGACGCGCGCGCCCGAGTTGAGCGCGTTGATCATCATCTTTCGCTCGACCGGTCCGGTGATCTCGACCCGTCGGTCGAGAAGATCCGGCGGCGCCGCCGCGACGCGCCACTCGCTCTCGCGGACGGAACGAGTCTCCGCGAGGAAGTCGGGCTCGACGCCGCGGTCAAGCTCCGCTCGCCTCGGCGCGCGCCGCTCCAGGAGTTCCCGCCTTCGGGGCGCGAACTCGCGTTGGAGCCGGGCGATAAACGCGAGCGCCGGCGGCGACAGGATCGCCTCGTCCCCGGGCGCGAGGACCCGCACGCCGTCCGGGACGGTCGCGGCCGTCATCGCGCGGCGGCGGGCTCGAACTGCACTTCCTCGGTCGACCCCTTGAGCGCGAGGGTCGAGGCCTCACCTCCGCTGACGGCCTCGGCGACGGCGTCGAAGTACGCGGCTCCGACCTCGCGCTGGTGCCGCATCGCCGTGTAGCCGGAGGCTTCGAGCTCGAACTCGCGCTCCTGCAGCCTGACGTAGGCGGGCATGCCCTCGGCTCCGTACTCGCGAGCGAGGTCGAACATCGCCGCGTTCAGCGAGTGGAACCCCGCAAGTGTGATGAACTGGAACGTGTAGCCGAGCGCCCCGAGCTCTCGCTGGAAGCGCGCGATCTCGCCGTCGCTCAGGTGCCGTCGCCAGTTGAAGGACGGCGAGCAGTTGTACGCCAGGAGCTTGCCGGGGAAGCGCTCGTGAATCGCCTCGGCGAACGTCGCCGCCTCCGCGAGGTCCGGCGTCGAGGTCTCGAACCAGAGGACGTCCGCGTGCGCGGCGTACGCGAGCGAGCGGGCGATCGGCGCGTCGAGTCCCGGCCGCACCCGAAAGAAACCCTCCGCCGTCCGCTCGCCGGTGAGGAACCGGGCGTCACGCTCGTCGACGTCGCTCGTCAGCAGCGTCGCGCTGAGCGCGTCCGTCCGCGCGACGAGGATCGTCGGTACGCCGGAGACGTCCGCGGCGAGCCGAGCCGCCGCAAGCGTGCGAAGGAACTGTCCGGTCGGGACGAGCACCTTGCCGCCGAGGTGGCCGCACTTCTTCTCGGAAGCGAGCTGGTCCTCGAAGTGAACGCCGGCCGCACCCGCCTCGATCATCTCCCGCATCAGCTCGAACGCGCTCAGCGCGCCCACGAATCCCGCCTCCGCGTCCGCGACTATCGGAGCAAGCCAGTAGGTGCCTCAGCCGCCCGCGGTGCGCTCCACCTGGTCGGCGCGAAGGAGCGCGGTGTTTAGGCGGCGCACGAGCGCCGGCGCGCTGTTCACGGGGTAGAGGCTCTGGTCGGGGTACGTCTGGCCGGCAAGATTCGCGTCCGCCGCGACCTGCCAGCCGGAAAGGTAGATCGCTTCCAGCCCGGCGCGCACCATCTGGACGGCCTGGCCACCGGTGAGAGCACCGAGCGCGGCGACATAGTCCTCCTCGCGGAGCAACTGCCAGAGCCGCTCGGCACCCAGCCGCGCGACGGTGTGCTCGATCTCGAACGAGCCGCGCAGGCGGAGTACGGCCTCCGCCGAGTAGGGGCGTTCGATCCCGTCCCAGCGCGGGCCGTGCTCCCACTCGGCGGTCAACGTGTCGGACGCGCGCCCGTTCCGGCTGCTGGTTGGCATCTCTCGCTCCTCCTGGTGGGTGGTCCTTTTGGATCCTAATTCGCCGTGTCGGCCGGCGTCAAGCGCGGTGTGGGGCACATTTCGGATCCAACATCCCACTCAAATCGATCTCGAGCCCCAAGCGCGCGACCCAGAGCTCGCCGCGGAAGGTCGATCGCGCAAGCTCTTCGGCTCGCTCGGGCTCGTCGCCG
>JACVSB010000101.1 GCA_014534155.1 Thermoleophilia bacterium | reverse complement strand
GCCCGCGAGCTCGCGCACGACGGGCGTCGGATCCTCGGCGGACGCGTCGTCGACGACCTCTATCTGCATCTCCTGGCGGCCCGGGTCCTGTGCCAGCACGAACGCGAGCGTCTCGCGCAGGTACCTGTCCGCGTTGTAGGCCGGGATCATCACCGACCACGTGGGGCCGTGGGCTCGGGATGCCTCGCTCACGACTCGATCATGCGACAAGGGAGGGCGCGAGGCGGCGGAACAGAGGCTCCCAGACCGGCTGGACGGGCGGCGCGCCGAGGCGCGCGAGCCGCCGCCGCTCGGCGGTCGCCCACGTGGCGAGCATGACGACGAGCACGGTGCGAAGCTCCCCCGCCGCGAGGTCGAGCCGTTCGAGGCGCGACCTCACCGGCGCCCACGGCGCGTCCCCGCCGCTCGCAAGCAGCGGCAGGAGGGACGCCTCCGGCCGGTCGGCGCGCGCGAGCAGGGCGAGGAAGACGAGGTCGAGGCCGGGAATCCCCTCCACCCATGCCCCTTCCCAGTCGACGAGGCCGATCCTCTCGCCGGCGATCATCACGTTCCTTCGCTGGAAGTCGCCGTGCATGTGCCGTGAGGGGAGACGGGAAGCGAGGTCGAAGCAGCGTCCCGTCACGCCGGCGAGCCCTGCGTCGGCCGCGACGTCGAGCGCTTCCCGCCGGTGGTGCCGCCAGTGCTCCGACTCGTCGAGGGCGCGGCCCGGCGGGCCGGCGAGAGCGACCGCCCAGTCGGCAACCGCGGGGAACCAGGTTCCGACGTCCTCGGGCCGCGGAGGCCGGCCGGGAACCGCGTCCTCGAGCACCCAGAGCGCGTCGGTGGCCGCGACCGAATCGTGCAGCCTCGGGATCCCGTCCACCGCTGCGCCCGCACGGATGCGCTCCCGCTCGGCGAGCGCGCGGCGCAGTCGAGCGGACGGGTTGACGTACAGGTGGAGCACGAGCTCGGCGCCGATCCGGAAGCGGAAGTGGGTCTTCGCGCGGTAGGAAGAGCCGACGGGGACGACCTCCGCCTCGGCCAGGCGCGTGCGAAAGGGCTCAGGGAGCCGCTCGAGAAGCGCAGACGCCGGTGCGGAGTCGTCGTCGCGCAGGCGAGCCGCCGCGCCGCGCGCCACGCTGAGCGCGCGCAGGTGACGAAGGTGCGCGACGACGGGCCGGACGCTTCGATGCCGCCGTGCGAGCCGGGCGACGAGCACGGGGTCGTGCTCGCGCCGT
This sequence comes from Thermoleophilia bacterium, assembly GCA_014534155.1. Next base: position 5,257 of record JACVSB010000101.1, on the reverse strand, counting down.
GCCGCCGCGCTTTCATCCGGCCGTGACGCGAGCATCCGCGGTTCGCGCACGTGCGGATGCGCCCGGTCGGCGAGTCGGAGGAGCGCGTCGTCGACCTCGACTCCAGGGGCGTGGCCGGCGCCGCCGAAGTCGCGGTCGAACCCGCCGACCGCGATCAGGGCCGCGCGGTCGAACGCCGAGTTCGCGCCGGGGTCGAAGCGGGCGCGCCGGGGGACGGCTCCGCTCGGCGCGATCGGACCGACGGCCGCGCCGAGGCGCGGCTCGCGCGCGAAGCTCCCGACGACGACCGAGGCCCACTCGCGCGCGAGCTCGAGGTCTGGATCGACGAAGGCGACGATCGGTGCGGTCGCGACCTCGAGGCCCCTGTTTCGGAGGTAGGCGGAGTCGAGCGGGAACGCGTCGATCGTCAGGTCGGCGTCGGCGGGCGCCTCGGGGGTGGCCGCCGCGTCGGCGTCGACGAGGACGATCTGTACGGGAACGCCTGTGTGCTCGGCGCTTGCGCGCAGCGAGGCAACGGCGGGAGCGGGCGAGGCGTCGGAGCGCGTCCGAACGATGACAGAGATCGCTGCCGGGCGGTTTGCCACCTCACGTCTCTGGCGTGCGCGCTCGCCCGAGGCGGGCGCCGGCTCGCCTCGCCTTTCGAGCTGCCCGGGCAGGCGCTCGCGCCACGCGCGCGGCGCGCGCGAGCGCTCGCACGGCGATCCCGAGACGACGGATGTACGCGTCGTCTTCCGGCGTCCGCCGCGCGCCCGACATCTGCCAGAACGCCGCCCAGACGTAGAAGTGGAAGGCGACGAGGACGGTCGCGCGCACGACGCCGGGGACGCCGTCGTCGAACGCGTTCGTCAGGAGGTACTGGCGGCGCGCCTTGTCGCTCAGCGTGCGCACCATCTCGCGGGCGGTGAACGTCTGCCCGGCGGCGATGCGCGACTCCGCCGTCGCGGGCGCGTAGCGAAGGACGCGCTCGATCGCCTCCGCCACCGTCCGGTTGCGAACGTGCAGCATCACCAGCTCGTCGCGCGCAGGAATCCGGTGGACGCGGTCGGGGGGCGCGTGCGGGAGCCTGTTCGGGAACGTCGGCCACTCGACGCGAGAGCGCCGGTACATCCGCGGCTTGTGGTCGTAGCGCAGCCTCGGGCTCGAGGGCGCGTGCCCGAAGTCGAAGTGCATGAAGGGGATCTCCACGAGGTCGACGTCGTCGCGCTCTCGCAGCGAGTCGAGCTCCTTCGCGAGACCCGGCGACACGCGCTCGTCCGGGTCGAGCGCGAGGATCCAGTCCCCGCGCGCCTGGGCGGCGACCTCGTTGCGGACCCGCTCGACGACCGGGACGACTGGATGCGGGATCACGCGGGCGCCGTGTCGCCGTGCGACCTCGGCCGAGCCGTCGTCGCTCTCGAGGTCGAGGACGAGGATCTCGTCCGCCCAGGCCGCCGACGCGAGACACTCCTCGAGGCGGTCGACCTCGTTTCGGCAGACGACGCAGGCAGAGATGGTCTCGCGGGGCGCCCGTTCGCGCGGCTCTGTCACCGGCTCTCCTCGACGGCGGCCTTCGGGCTCGGTGACCGCACGCGAAGACCGTAGCCGATGCCCCGAACCGTCCCCGCCAGGACGAGCGCCTCCTCGTAGGCACCGAGCCAGCGTCGGTCGGCGATCGCGCGACGAAGACGAGACGAACGAAAACGAAGCCACGCGACCAGGACGCGCAGCCCTCCCGCGTCTCCGCCGCGCAGCCAGAGGGTGCAGCAGGCGCCCATCCCGTATCCGTAGGGAATCCGGCGTGCGAGGCGCTCCCGCCGCGGTGCGCGTTCGTGGAAGACGACCGCGTCGGGCTCGTAGCGGACGCGGGCCCCCGCACGGACGAGCCGGTAGAAGAGATCCAGGTCGACGGCGCCCCGCCCCGGCGAGCCGGGACCCAGCCTCTCGTCGCAGCCGCCGACCCTCTCGTACCACGCACGCGCGAACCCGAAGTTGTTTCCGCTCCCGACCTGCCACGGGAGGGTTGTCCCGTCGACGGCACGGCGGACGGCGCTCGTGCGAGTCGCGACGGGATAGAGCCCCGCGACGTCCGGCCCGAGCGGAAGGACACGGCCGGCCGCGACGTCGACCTCGTCGAGCGTCCGCCACATCGTCGCCAGCCAGCGTGCGTCTGCGACGCAATCGTCGTCGATCACGGCGACGCGGTCGTTCTTCGCGCGCGAGACGGCGATGTTCTGCGAGCGACCGAGCCCGCGCCCGGCGTCGCGCACGTAGAGGATCGCCAGGCCATCCTCGACGGCTTCGACGACCTTTCCCGCACGCCGGTCGTCGCTCTGGTCGACGACGACGACCTCGGTCGGAAGGGCTGATCCCTCGAGGAGCGAGCGCAGACAGCGTGCGAGCGCCTCTGGGCGGTCGAGCGTCGAGATGGCAACCGTCAGCGGGACGACAGGCCTCGCGGGAGCAGTGTCGGCGTGCACAGCGACTCAGTGCGGGCGACCGCTGCGATGGCGGCGAACGAGGGCCGACCCTCGCCGGCGGACGTTGCGCGCGAGCGGACGGAGCCTCTTCGGTCTGAGGTAGGAGACGAACTGCGCGAACGACGCGTCGCCGCGCACCTCATAGCGGCGGAGCTCGAAGGCCGCCGTGGAGGAGTCGTTCGGCCCCCGCCGGACGCTGCACGCTGCCGTGAAGCCCGCCTCGGCGACCGCGGCGACGACGCGCGCGTCGTAGCGGCCGTACGGGTAGGCGAAGAGCTCGGCGGGACGGCCGGTTCGCTGCTCGAGCTCCTCGCGCGAGCCGCGCAGCTCGGCCGCAAGCGTGTCGTCGTCCAGCGTCGGAAGCGAGGGATGTGTGCACGTATGCGGTGCAAGCGCGACGAGCGGCTCGAGCGCGAGCGCCTCTCGCCAGTCGAGGACCGAGCGGCCCGCCAAGCCCGGCTGGTCGGTCCAGCCGACGGACGACCCCATCGCGCGCGTGACCACGAAGGCCGTTGCCGGCGCGCCGTACCGCTCGAGAACCGGGCGCGCGACCGTCGAGAGGTCGCGGGTGCCGTCGTCGAACGTGATCGCGACGGCGTTCCGGGGAGGGGCGGCGCCGGCTCGGAAAGCGTGAAGCGCAGACTCGAGCGCGACGACTGCGAAGCCTCCGCGCGCGAGCCACGCGATCTGTCGCTCGAACTCGGGCAGCGGGACGACGAAACGCGCGGCCGGCTCGCCGGGCTCGCCGATCGCGTGGTACATAAGGATTCTGAGCGTTCTCGCGCGCATCGCTTCGCGCCGCAAGGCTCGAAACGGTATCTCAGGACTCGGTCGCAGGCCACCCGAACGCCGGGGCTCACGGCCGTGGAGATGCCCGTACGCCCTCGGCTGCGGCGGAGTCGCGCCCCGCCGGCGATGAGCGAGCAGACGCCGGCGGTCAGCGTCCTGATGGCGGTGCACGACGGCGAGCGGCACCTGCGTGAAGCGGTCGAGAGCATCCTCGGGCAGACGTTCGCCGACTTCGAGCTCGTCGTCGTCGACGACGCCTCCACCGACGCGTCGCGGTCGATCCTCGAGGGGTACGGCGACCCGCGCATCCGCCTGCTCGTGAACCGGGAGAACCTCGGTCTCACGCGCAGCCTGAACCGGGGCCTCGCGGCGACGTCCGGCCGCTACGTCGCGCGCCACGACGCGGACGACGTCTCCGAGCCGGATCGGCTCGCGCTCCAGGTCGCTCACCTCGACCGGAACCCCGAGCACGCGCTCGTCGCGAGCGCGTACCGGCGGATCGACGACGAGGGCCGCGAGAGTGGCCACCGGCCGGTTCCGCTCACGACCTGCTCGATCCGCTGGCGGCTCCTCTTCCTGAACGCCTTCACACACAGCTCGGTGACGCTCCGGCGCTCGATCGTCGTCGGCCTCGGCGGCTACGACGAGTCCGTTCACTACCCGCAGGACTACGAGCTCTGGTCCCGGATCGCGGAGCGCCACGAGGTCGCCGCGCTGCCCCAGCGCCTCGTCTCCTACCGCCGGAGCGCGAGCTCGATGACGACCGCGCGCGCCGCGAGCGAGGCCGACGACGAAGTCGCCGCGATCAGCAGGCGCAACGTCGATCGTGTGCTTCCCGGGATGGGGACGCGCCTCGACCGGGAGGCCGCGTGGCGGCTCCTCTTCGCGAACGCGCGCGGGGTACGCCCTCGCAGGGCGGTGAGGACGAGCCGTGACGTCCTGGCCCTCCAGGCGGCCTTCGCGCGCCACTACCGGCTCTCGCGGCGCGAGGCAGTCGCCCATCGAGGCTCGGTCGCCCTCGCGCTCGCGCGCGGCGGACGCCGGGCTCTCGCCGCCTCGCGCTCTGCTTCCGAGCGCGCGTAGGGGCGCGTCGGCAGACGGCGCTATCGCCGGCGCCCGCACCCGCGCCCGCGGCGGCGCGAGCGCCGGCAAGCGCGGTCCGTGGCCGCAGGGGCCACGGCCGGGGTCTGACCCCGGACACGACTCAGCCGGTCGTGGCCTCAAGGGGCCAAAACCCGCCCTTGCAGCGGGAACGCAGGCGGAGCCATGGCCCCACCGGCCATGGCAGGGGTCTGACCCCGGGCATGGCCGAAGAGGCCGCGCGCCGCCGAAGGCGGCGGCGGCCCGGCGCAGACCCTCGCCGCGGCTCGTCCGCCCTAACGTCGCTTCCGCCGACCGCGGCGGGCCGGCGCCGCCTCAGTCTCGGATCGAATGTCTGCCGCGCGCCCGAGGCCCTATGCTCTCGGCCCGTGGCTCCCCCTCGCCTCGAACGGGCCCGCTCGGTCGCTGACGGGCGGATGCTCCTCTCCGCCGACCTGGCAACGGTGACGTGGCTCGCGGGGCTCGTGACGGATATCGAGTGGGGGCCGAGCCCGTTCACGGCCCCGCCGCTCGTCGTCGTCGACCCGGACGGGTCGACGGTCGTGGTCGCGAGCGAGGACGACGCGGGGACCGTCACCGCGGAGGTGGACGTGCGGACCTTTCCGGGCTTCGCAGTCGAGGACGTCGACCGCCCGGCGGCCGCTCTCGAGCTCGCGCTCGACGCGCTCGGCGGCGCGACGAGCGTCGCCGCCGACGTCACGTCGCTTCCGGGAGCGCTCGCCGCGGCGCTCGTTCGTCGCGGCGTCGAGCTCGTGGACGTCGGCCCCGAGCTCCGCAGGGCCCGCGCCGTCAAGGACCCGGACGAGATCGAGGCGATCGGCGCGGCGGTCGCGGTCGCGGACGCGGGACAGGCGGCTGCACGGCGCGAGCTCGCGGCGGGCCGAAGCGAGCTCGAGCTCTGGGGGGCGACG
>JACVSB010000009.1 GCA_014534155.1 Thermoleophilia bacterium | reverse complement strand
GCTTCCGGCCGTGCTCGCACTCTCGAGCCGGCGCAGGACGTGGTTTCGCAGGTGGATGGCGTCGGCCAGGTCCTTGAAGCCGAGACCGTGCGCCGCGAGCCCCGGGATGGGGAGGGTGCGCGCGACGGCGCCGAGGGCGACGACGAGGTCCTCGTAGCCGATCCAGAAGGCCTCCTCGCCGGTCTCGACCCGCACCTTCCGCTCGCCCGCGTCGTGCTCGACGGCGCGACCGAGAATGAGCTCGGCGTGCGGACACATCGCGCGCAGCGGAACCACGACGTGCCGGGGCTCCAGCGTCCCCGACGCCGCCTCGGGGAGGATCGGCGTGAAGAGCATGGCGTTCTCGGGGCTCACGATCGTGGCTCTGCGCCGTCCCAGAAGCCGCGCGACCGTACTTCCGGCGAAGCCGCCCCCCACGACGAGCGTCCCGCCCCGCGCATTGCGACTCGCCGCCACCCGCTGCCTTCTACCACGCCGCTCGGTCCGGCGACGGCCTAGGCCGCGGTCAGCATCCGGCGCAGGAGGAGGAGCGCTCCCGCCTTGTCCAGCGGCTCGTTCAGGTTCCCGCACTTCGGCGACTGGACGCAGGAGGGGCAACCCCGCTCGCACGGGCAGCCGGCGATCATCCGCGCCGTGTCCTCGCTCCAGCCCTCGAACGCCTCGTAGCCGCGCCGCGCGATCCCGACGCCGCCGGCATGGCCGTCGTAGACGAAGATCGTCGGCCTTCCCGTCTGGAAGTGGAGGTTCGTGGAGAGCCCGCCGATGTCCCAGCGGTCGCACATCGCCCAGAGCGGAAGGAGCGCGATCATGGCGTGCTCCGCGGCGTGCAGCGACCCGAGGAGCCTCGGCTCTGCGTCCACGCCGGCGAGCATCCAGGGCTCGGGGAGGTACCAGACCGCCTCGGTCTCGAAGGTCGTCGGGGGGAGGTCGAGCGCGACGAGGTCGAGTGTCGCCCCGTCGCGAATCGACTTCTTCTGGTACGCGACCACCTGCTCGGTGACGGAGACGCGCCCCCAGGCGACTTCCAGCCCGAGCCGTTCCCCGGCTAGGAGCCGCTCCTCGATCGCCGTCGTCGTCTCCTTCTTCGCCTGGGTGTAGTAGTCGGCCGCGAAGGGCTCGACGAGGGCGGCGCGGGCATCGAGGTCGAGCGAGAGGACGCGGAATGCCTCCCCGAGGTGCAGGTAGACGGCGCCCTCGTGCACGGTCGAATACGCCCGCTCGCGCTCGACCGTGCCCAGGACGGCGCCCGTCGTCCGGTCGACGACGGCGAAGGCGTCGGGGCTCGTCGAGCGGAGCGGGACTCGCGCCGCCGGATAGTCCCGGCCGGCCCACACGTACCCCGCCCGCGCGCGCTTGAGCTCCCCGTGCCCCGCGAGCACGGCCGCGCGCTCGAGCGCCTCGCGGCCGAGCGTCGCGCCGTCCCTCTCGTCGAGGGGCGCCTCGAACGCCGCCGCGCGAACGTGCCCGTCCAGGATCCGCGGGTTCGCATGATCGAGGATCGCGGCCTCGACGCGTCGGGACATCAGCGCCTCCGGCTCGCGCATGAAGTACTGGTCGAGCGCGTCCTCGGAGGCGACGAGGAGCGCGAGGCCGCGGGAGCGGCGGCCGGCGCGGCCCCACTGCTGCCGAAGGCTCGCAACCGTTCCCGGGAAGCCGACGGAGACGGCGGCATCGAGGAGTCCGATGTCGATACCGAGCTCGAGCGCGTCGGTCGCCGTGACGCCGAGCAGGTCTCCCTGGACCAGCCTCGTCTCGATCGTCCGCCGCTGAGCCGGCGTGTACCCGGCGCGGTAGGGCGAGAGCCGGGCGGCGAGGTCCGCGCCGAGGCGCTCGCAGGCGAAGCGGTGGATGAGCTCGGCGGCCCGGCGGCTCTTCGCGAAGCAGATCGTGCGCACCTCCTGCGAGACGAGCGTCGCGAGGAGGCGCGCCGCCTCGCCGAGCGGGCTCGCGCGCAGGTTGAGCGCTTCGTCGAGGAGCGGCGGGTTCCAGAACACCACCGTTCGCTGCGCCCGCGGCGCGCCGTCCTCGGCGACGACGGTCACGTCGCGCCCGAGGAGCGCGCGGGCCTGCTCCCCCGGATTCGCGATCGTCGCGGACGCGAGGAGAAACTGGGGGTCCGCCCCGTAGATCCGTGCCGCCCTGCGGAGCCGGCGCAGGACGTTTGCGACGTGCGAGCCGAAGACGCCGCGGTAGACGTGCGCCTCGTCCACGACGACGTAGCGAAGGTTGTGCAGGAGGTCGCCCCAGCGGTCGTGGTGGGGGAGGACGCCGACGTGGAGCATGTCCGGGTTCGTGAGGAGGACGTTCGCCCACGCGCGCACATGCCGGCGGCGCACCGCGTCCGTGTCGCCGTCGTAGATCGCCGCGCGGACCTGCGCGAGCCCGTACGCGGCGAGGGAGCGCGCCTGATCCTGGGCGAGCGCCTTCGTCGGGTAGAGGTAGAGGGCTCGGTCCTTCGGCTCCCGGACGAGCGCGTCCAGGACGGGGAGGTTGAAGGCGAGTGTCTTGCCGCTCGCCGTGCCCGTTGCGACCATGACGTCCTCCCCGCGCCGGGCGGCCTCGTAGCTTGTGGCCTGGTGCGTGTAGATCGCGTCGACGCCGCGGCGGGCCAGCGCCGCCGCGAGGTCGCGGTGGAGCGTCGGCGGAAGCGGGACGGCGCGCGCCTCCTCCGCCGTCAGGTCCCGGCGGAAGGCGACCTCGTCCGCGGAGAGGAGCTCGTCCCAGGCGAGGAGGTCGACTGCCACCGTCGTATTACAGACGACCGGGAGGAGGGCGACGCGCCTTCCCTCGAGCCGGCGCGCCCGGGGCACGCACGACTACGTCGTCTCCGTCGCCGGCGAGTAACGTGGGCGGCATGCCGCCGCGCTGTCTCACGGTCGCGACGTCCGACTCCGGCGGCGGGGCCGGCATCCAGGCGGACCTGAAGGCCTTCGCCGCGCTCGGCTGCCACGGCTCGTCGGCGCTCGTCGCGGTCACGGCGCAGAACACCGTCGCCGTCACGCGCGTCCACGAGCTGCCGCGCGACGTCATCGTCGCGCAGCTCGAGGCCGTGTACGGTGACATCGGCGTCGACGCGGCGAAGACGGGGATGCTCTTCAGCGCCGCGATCATCGAGACTGTCGCGGACTTCCTGCGCGAGCGCCCCGGGCCGCTCGTCGTCGACCCGGTCATGGTGGCCGCCTCCGGGGCGAGGCTTCTCCAGGAGGAGGCCGTCGGCGCGCTCGTCCGGCTCCTCTTCCCGCTGGCGGCGGTCGTGACGCCGAACCTGCTCGAGGCGTGCGTTCTCGCGGGCGTCGAGTACTCGGAGGAGGCCGATCGCGAGGAGCTCGCCGAGCGGATCGCGTCTCGCGGAGCGAGCGCGGTCATCGTCACCGGCGGGCACGGGAGCGAGGCCGTGGACTGGCTCTTCGACGGCCGCCGGCATGTCCCCATTCCGGTCGAGCGCTACGGGGACGAGACGACGCACGGAGCGGGCTGCACACACTCGGCCAGCCTGGCCGCGCTCCTCGCGCGCGGGGAGGCGCTCGAGGACGCGGCGCGCCGCGCGGCCGAGCTCGCGAGCGAGGCGGTCAGGGCCGGGTACTCGCTGGGGGCGGGCGCCGGCCCCGTCGACGCGCTCAGCCTTGCGGCTCTCCGAGCTCGGTGAGTTCGGGCTCCTCGCCGAGCTCGAGCGGCGAGGGCTCGCACGGGAGATCGGGGACGACGCCGCGCACCTCTCCCACGGCCTCGTCGTCACGCAGGACCTGCTTGCCGAGCAGGTTCACTTCCGCCGGGAGTGGACGTCGTGGCGCGACCTGGGCTACAAGGCCGCGGCCGTCAACCTGAGCGACCTCGCGGCGATGGGGGCGAGGCCCGTTGCGCTCCTTGTCGCGCTCGCGCTCCCTCCCGACGCGGAAGCGGAAGCCGTCCTCGAGCTCTACGAGGGGCTGAACGAGCCCGTCGTCCCCGTCGTCGGCGGCGATCTCTCGGCCGCCGACCGCGTCTGGATCTCGGTGACCGCGATCGGCAGGACCGAGCGCGCGCCGGGACGCGGCGGCGCGGTCCCGGGCGACGTCCTCGTCGTCACCGGCGCGCTCGGCGGCTCGGCCGCGGGCCTGCACGTGCTGCGGAACGGTCTCGCGGGCTTCGGCGACCTGGTCGCGAGGCACCGGCGTCCGCCCTACCGCCTCGGCGCCGGGGAGCTCCTCGCTCCGTCCGCGCACGCGCTGACCGACCTCTCGGACGGCATCCTCTCCGACGCCGCCCGGATCGCGGAGCGGTCGCGCTGCCGGCTCGTCGTCGACGTGGACCGCCTGCCGCTCGCTCGCGGCCTCGAGAGGCTCGCTGACGAGCCCTTCTGGGCCCGCGGAGAGGACTACGAGCTTCTCGCGGCCCTCGACGCCTCCGACCCTCTGGTCACGCGGTTTCACCCCGTCGGGCACTGCGAGGAGGGCGCGGGTGTGGAGGTCCGCCGGGACGGCCGGCCCGTGCAGGTCACCTCCTGGGAGCATTTCCGGGTGTAGCGCCAGGGCGCTCGCCTACGCTGCGCGCGCCCGCTCTCCGAGGGCGCGCTGGCTCCAGCGCGCGGCGGCGCTCGCTCGCGAGAAGGTCCGCGCCGCGCGCTCGTCGACCGCGAGTGAGACCGGGCCGTGCACGAGGAGCCCCGCCGGCGCGCGCTCCTTGAGGAGATCGGGAAGGAAGTCCTCGGCGAGCCACTCGCGGCCGGGGGCGATCGCGGCTCGCAGCGTGATCCGCGCGAGCGCCGGCGAGAGCTCCTCCACCTCCTCGATCCACGGGCGGCGGACGAACGTCGTCGGCCCGCTGGGGACCATGCGGGCGGTCGACTCCACCAGGTCCTCGCCGGCTCCCCGGTCCGAGACGTAGAGCTCGAGGGCGAGCTCTTTCACGCCGGAGGGGAGGACCTTGACGGCGTAGACCTGCGAGTTGTGCACGTTGATCACCTCGCCGTTCACGGCGCGCAGGCGCGTGCGCCGAAGCGAGACGTCCTCGACCACGCCCTGCAGCTCGTAGGCCGAGACGATCACGATCGTGTCGCCCACCGAGTACCAGCGCTCCACGAACATCGTCAGCCCGGCGATCAGGTCGAGCAGGAGCCGCTGTGCGACGAAGGCGCCGACGAGGACCGCGAACAGGCTTCCGGCGATCGCGGCGAGGCGGTCGACGCCGCCGGCGAGCTGCGCCACCGAGAGAAGCGCGGCGGCGCCGAACGCCGCGTACGCGATCGTCGTTCGCACCATCGCCACGGCGGTCTCGCGCCGCTTGATCACAGCGATCTTGGCTCGCAGGTCGAGCTCGCTCTCGGGGTGGCGCCCCTCGTGCCAGACGAGCACCCGGCCGGCCACCCGCGCGGCCACGCGCGCGACCGCCCAGGCGAGGACGAAGAGGCCGACGACGACGACCACGCGGCCCCACGGGGCGAAGAGCGGCGTCTGGTCGTTGAGGAGGTCGATGATGGGGTCGAGCACGGTCTCGCTTCTCCGCCTCCGACGCTAGCGAGAGAGCGTTCGGGCGGACAAGCGAACGCCGGCACCGGAGGGCCGGATTAGCGCAGCCTTAACGGTCGGCTCGCCTGCGCCCGCCCGCGCGAGCGCTCGAAGGCCGTGTTGGGGAAGCGCGCACGCGGGCAGGCCTCGGCGGGCCCAGGACGACTCCGCGCTGCGACGCGGGGCTGGAGAGCTGCGGTGGGCCTAGGCGGCTTTCAGCCAGCGCTCCCAGGCGCCTTCGTAGTGGCTCCTGGGGCGTGCGCCGATGACCGTCTCGCGCGGCTCGCCGGCCTCGAAGAGGACGACCATCGGAATGGAGAGGACGTTGTAGCGGGCGGCGGTGCGCGGGTTGTCGTCCACGTTCAGCTTCGCGAACGTGACCCGCTCCCCGTGCTCGGCCGCCATCTCGTCCAGGATCGGCGCGATCATCCGGCACGGCCCGCACCACGGAGCCCAGAAGTCGACCACGACCGGGCGGTCCGACTGGACCACGTCCTGCTCCCAGTTCGCGTCGCTGACCTCGACGATCCCGGCCACGCCGCGACTATACCCGGAGGCCCTCCGAGAGGAACCGCGCTCACAGGCGCGCGAGCGCCGCGGCGAGGCGCAGGGCCGGAACCTTCCAGACGGCCTCCAGCACGATGGCGCCCGTCATCTTGGAGCTTCCCTCTTCCCGGTCCGTGAAGACGACGGGAACCTCGACGACGCGGAACCCCGTGCGCAGGGCCCGGTACGTCGTCTCGATCTGGAAGGCGTAGCCCCTGGAGTCGATCCGCGTCAGCGGGAGCGCCTCGAGCACTGCCCGCCGGTAGCACTTGAACCCGGCGGTCGAGTCGCGCACGGGGAGCTGCAGGAGCGCTTGGGCGTAGAGACAGCCGCCTCGGCTCACCGCGCGGCGCACCGGTCCCCAGTTCCTGACGCCGCCGCCACGGACGTAGCGCGAGCCGATCGCCAGGTCGGCCTCGCGCGTCGCGCCGACGAGCCGCGGCACGTCGTGCGGGTCGTGGGAGAAGTCGGCGTCCATCTCCAGGACGAGCTCGGCGCCGTCGGCAAGCGCGCGACGGAAGCCCGCGAGGTAGGCGGGACCCAGCCCCTCCTTGCGGGAACGATGGAGGACGTCGACCCACTCGAGCTCCGCGGCCAGGCGGTCGGCGAGCTCGCCGGTTCCGTCGGGAGAGGCGTCGTCTACGACGAGGACGCGCCCGTCCAGCCCGTGCTCGACGAAGACGGCGCCGAGCGCGCGCACGATCGCTTCCAGGTTCGAGCGCTCGTTGTACGTCGGGAGGCAGATGGTGAGCATCGCGCGGCATATCATCGCCGGGGTGGCCGAGCATCCTCACGAGACGAGCGGCCGCGCCGACCCTCTTCCTTCCAACGCCGAGCTTGCCGACCGCTTCGAGCTCCTCGCCGACCTGCTCGAGCTGGACGGCGCCGACGCGTTCCGCCTCTCGGCCTACCGACGGGCTGCCGCTCGAATCCGGGACTCGGCGGCGCCCGTCGCCCGGCTCGCGCTCGAGGGCACGGCCACGCACATCCCCGGGATCGGCGCCACCATCGCGGGCAAGATCGTGGAGTACGCCGAGACGGGCGACCTGCGCGCGCTGGCGAAGCTGCGAGAACGCCTTCCGTCCGGCCTCGTCGAGGTCATGCACGTGCCCGGGCTCGGGCCCAAGACGGCGCGTCGGCTCTGGGCCGACCTCGGGATCTCGTCCCTCGCCGACCTCCGCGGCGCCGCCGAGGCGCAGCAGCTTCGCGGGCTCCCCGGCATCGGGGCGAAGACGGAGGAGCGCGTCCTCGCGGCGCTCGCTCGCCCTGCGCGGGCGCCCGGCACCCGGCGCGCTCTCCTGGGCCGCGTGCTCCCGGTGCTGCGCGAGGTCCTGGCCGAGGTCGCGGCACACTCCGCGTGCGAGCGCGTCTCAGACGCGGGCAGCGTCCGCCGCCGCTTGGAGGCGGTGCGCGACGTCGACCTGATCGCCACCGCGAGCGATCCAGCCGCGCTCACGGCGCACTTCGTGGCGCTCCCCCGCGTGGCGGAGGTGGCCGCGCACGGCCCGACGAAGGCGACGGTGGTCTCCTACGACGGATTCCGCTTCGACCTCCGCGTCGTCCCGCCGGAGTCCTACGGAAACCTCCTGCAGCACTTCACGGGGTCGAAGGACCACAACGTCGCCCTCCGCGAGGACGCGGTTCGCCGCAGGCTCTCGGTCTCGGAGTACGGCGTCCAGCCGGAAGAGGGCGAGGTCTTCCGCACGGAGAGCGAGGAGGCGCTGTACGAGTACCTCGGGTACTCGTGGATCCCGCCGGAGCTTCGCGAGAACAGGGGCGAGCTCGAGGCCGCACGCCGCGGTGAGCTGCCGCCGCTCGTCGAGCTTTCGGATCTCCGCGGCGACCTCCACATGCACACGACCTGGTCGGACGGGCGCGGGACGCTCGACGAGATGGTCGTCCGCGCCCGCGAGCTCGGCCGCCGCTACGTCGCAATCTGTGACCACGCGAAGCGGCTGCGCGGCGACCTGCTCGAGCGCCAGGCGGAGGAGATCCGCGCCCTGGGCGAGCGGATCGACGGGATCGAGATCCTCTCCGGCGTGGAGGTGGACATCCGCCGCGACGGCTCGCTCGACCTCGACGACGAGGCGCTGGCCGAGCGCGACTGGGTCATGGCCTCCATCCACTCCGGCTTCGAGGGCGGGCGCGGTGAGCTGACGGAGCGCCTCCTCGCCGCGATGGAGAGCCCGCACGTCGACTGCATCGGCCATCCGACCGGGCGCAAGCTGAACCGCCGGGCGCCGTACGAGCTCGACCTCGACGCCGTCTTCGAGCGCGCCGTCGAGACCGGGACGTTCCTCGAGGTGAACGCGCAACCCGATCGCCTGGATCTCACCGATGCGGTCGCGCGCGCCGCGTCGCGCGCGGGGGTGAAGATCGTCGTCTCCACCGACGCGCACCGCCTGGACGAGCTGGAGAACCTGGAGCTTGGTGTCTTCCAGGCGCGGCGGGCGTGGCTGCGGGCCGAGGACATCGTCAACACGCGGCCGTGGGCCGAGGTGCGCGCGCTCATGAAGGCGTGAGCGAGGCGGTCGACCTGCGGCGCGACGGGGCGGCAGCGCTCGAGTGGGCGGCGCAGTACCTGGAGGGCGTCCGTGGGCTCCCGGTGATGCCGGCCGTCGAGCCCGGCGACGTGCGCGCGCGGCTCCCGGCGTCCCCGCCCGAGCGCGGGGAGCCGTTCGCCGCCGTCCTGCGCGATCTCGACCAGGTGATCGTCCCGGCCACGACGCACTGGAACCACCCGCGCTTCTTCGCCTACTTCGCCATCTCGGGCTCGGAGCCGGGAATCCTCGCCGAGCTCCTCACCGCCACCCTGAACGTGAACGCGATGCTCTGGCGCACCGGCCCGGCCGCGACGGAGCTCGAGGAGCTCGTGCTCGACTGGCTGCGCCAGCTCCTCGGGCTTCCGGACGGCCTGCACGGCCACATCGAGGACACCGCTTCCACCTCGACGCTCGCCGCGCTCGCGGCCGCGCGTGAGCTGCGGCCCGGCGGCGCCGTCCTCTGCTCGGAGCACGCGCACTCCTCGATCGAGAAGGACGCGCGGATCCTCGGCCTTCCCGTGCGCAGGATCGAGGCCGACGGCGAGCACCGGATGCGCCCCGACGCGCTCGCCGCCGCCCTCGAGGGCGAGGAGGCGGCCGCGGTCGTCGCCACGGTCGGAACCACGTCGTCCACGTCCGTGGACCCGGTTCCCGCGCTCGCCGAGCTCTGCGCGGCGAGCGGCGCCTGGCTGCACGTCGACGCCGCCTACGCCGGCTCGGCCTGCGTGTGCCCGGAGTTTCGCTGGGCGCTCGCCGGCGTCGAGGCCGCAGACTCCCTCGTCGTCAACCCGCACAAGTGGCTCGCCACGCCGCTCGATTGCTCCGCCCTCTTCACCCGCCGCCCCGAGGCGCTGCGCGCCGCGTTCAGCCTCCTGCCGGAGTACCTGCGCACGAACGTCGGGGACGTGACGAACCTGATGGACTTCGGCCCGGCGCTCGGTCGCCGGTTCCGCGCCCTCAAGCTCTGGGCCGTGATCCGCTGCTACGGGAGGGAGGGGCTGCAGGCGCTCGTCCGCGAGCACGTGCGCCTCGCGCGCCTCTTCGCCTCGTGGGTCGAGGCGGAGCCCGGCTGGGAGGTGGTGGCGCCGGTTCCCTTCTCGGTCGTCTGCTTCCGGCGTTCCGGCTCGGACGAGGAGAACGAGGCGCTGCTCGAGCGCGTGAACGAGACGGGGGAGGCATACCTCTCGCACACGCGCCTCCACGGCCGCTACGTCCTGCGCCTCGCGGTCGGCAACGTCCGGACGCGCGAGGCCGACGTCGCGCGCGCGTGGGAGCTCCTGCGCGCGCCGTGATCGTCACCACGATCGACTACCACACGGCGGGCGAGCCCTTTCGCATCGTCACCGGCGGCGTGGCGCCGATCCCCGGCCACACGATCCTGGCCAAGCGCCGCTACTGCGCCGAGCGCCTCGATCGCGTGCGCGCGCTCCTCGTCAACGAGCCGCGGGGCCACGCCGACATGTACGGCTGCTTCGTCACGGAGCCCGAGGACGAGGGTGCCGACCTCGGCGTCGTCTTCTTCCACAACGCCGGCTACTCGACCGCGTGCGGGCACGGGACGATCGCGCTCGCGACAGCGGCGCTCGAGGCCGGGATGCTGCCGTCCCGCGAGCCCGAGACGCGGCTCACGCTAGACGTCCCGTCGGGCCGGCTTCCGGTCGTCGTCCAGGTCGAGGGCGGCCGGGTCGGTGCGGTGCGGTTCCGGAACGTGCCGGCGTTCGTCGCCGCCCGTGGGCTCCACGCCGCCGGGCACGAGGTCGACGTCGCCTACGGCGGCGCCTTCTACGCCTCGGTGCGGCTCCAGGGCGGCGTCGTTCGGGAGAACCTCCCGCGCCTTATCGAGCTCGGCCGCGAGCTCAAGCGGGTGCTCGAGGGAGAGCGCGAGTGGGCACATCCGGAGGAGCCGGAGCTTCGCGGGATCTACGGGGTTGTCTTCTGGCAGGAGGAGCCTGGTTGCGAGGCGCTCTCCCAGCGCAACGTGACGGTCTTCGCCGACGGTGAGGTCGACCGGTCCCCCTGTGGCAGCGGCACGTCGGCTCGGCTCGCGCTGCTCGACGCCGACGGCGAGCTCGCCCGGGGCGAGACGCTTCGCCACCTGTCGATCGTGGGCACGGAGCTCCGCGCGAGCGTCGTCGGCGAGGCTCACGTCGGCGGGCGCTCGGCCGTCGTCACCGAGGTCGAGGGCACGGCGCACCTGACCGGATACCACCAGTTCGTCCTCGAGCCCGACGACGAGCTCGGGACAGGGTTCCTCCTCCGCTAGAGGGCGCGCAGGAGCTCCCCCACCGCCTCCGGCGCGATCGCGACGTCCGCGGCCTCGCGGAGCTCCCCGGGCGTCTCCTCGGCGGCCACGGCGATGCAGAGCGCGTGCTCGAGCCCGGCCTCGCGCAGCCCTGAGAACGCGTCCAGGTCGGTCCTGTCGTCGCCGGCGTAGAGAGCGCGCGCGGCGCCCGCCCGCGAGAGGAGCGCGCGCACGGCCGTTCCCTTGTCCGCGGGAACCGGCGGGCGGATCTCCAGCACCTTTCGCCCCCAGCGGGGCACGAGCCCGGCCTCGCGCGCGCGCGCGGCGACGCGCTCGAGCTCGCGGAGCGCAGCCCGTTCGTCCTCCGCCTCGCGGAAGTGGTACGTGAGCGAGAGGACCTTGTCCTCGACGGGCAACGCGACCGCGTCGCGAAACGCGGCCACGTCGGCGGCGAGCGCCGCGGCGCGCGCGTCGAGCTCGAGGCCGTGGTTGCCGACGACCTGCACCTCCGAAACGCCGACGAGGGCGCGTGCGTCCGCGCCGGCCCGGCCGCTCACGCACGCGACGAGGAGGTAGCGCGCCGCGAGGCGGCGGAGCTCGGCGCGCGCCTCCTCGGGCACGACGCTGAGCTCGGGCCGCGCCACGATCGGCGCGAGCACTCCGTCGACGTCGAAGAGGAGCGCGCTTTCGCCGGGCGCCTCGACCAGCGGCGCGAGGCGGCTGCGCAGGCTCACGCTCGTAGGATACGGCCGTGGCACGGCCGCTCCCGACGCTGCCGGCGCTCGTCGGGATCGGCCTCGCGGGCGGGTTCTTCAGCGCGCTCTTCGGCGTCGGCGGCGGTGTCGTCGTCGTGCCGCTTCTCGTGCTCGCCGCCCGCTTTCCCGCGCGCGAGGCGACGGGGACATCGCTCGCCGTCATCGCGATCACGGCCGCGTTCGGCGTCGCGGCCTTCGCCGCGCTCGACGCGGTGCACTGGGCCGACGCGGCGCTCGTCGGTCTCCCGGCAACCGCGGGCGTGGTGGCCGGGACGTCGCTCCAGCAGCGTGTCTCCTCGCGCGCCCTCACGCTTCTCTTCGCGGCGTTCGTCGTCGCCGTCGCCGTCCGGCTTCTCCTCGAGTGACGGACGTCCTCGAGGCGCTCGTGCTCGGCTTCCTCGCCGGAATCCTCTCGGGGATGTTCGGCGTGGGCGGAGGGATCCTCTTCGTCCCCACGCTCGCGCTCGTCGTCGGCCTCTCCCAGCTCGAGGCGCAGGCGACCTCCCTGGCCGCGATGGTTCCGGTTGTCGCCGCCGGCGCGTGGAGGCACCATCGCCACGGGCACGTGCGCTGGCGGCCCGCGGCCGTCGTGGGTCTCGCCTCCGCCCTCGGCGTCGCGGCAGGCGCCGCGCTCGCGGACGCGCTCGCGGACGCCACTCTCCGCCGGCTCTTCGCCGGGCTCCTGCTCGTCGTGGCGGCGCAGCTCGCCCTCGCCGAGCTCCGCCGGGAAGCGTGATCCCCGCGGGCTCGCTCGCGCAGCCCGTGCGAGTGCGCCCGGCTAACCTGCGCTCGGTGCCTGCGCGCCTCGTCCTCGCGGCCCTGGTCGCCTCGCTCGCGCTGCCGCCGGCCGCGTTGGCGGCCGAACCCTCGGCGGCGGCGGCCTCCGCGCGGGCGACGGCGCTTCGCGTCGTCCTCCCCGGCGCCGAGGACGACGTCGTCGGCGACGTGGTCGCGCCACCGGCGCGGATCGCGACCTCGGGCGGCTTGCAGTACGGCGAGGGCCTCGTGTCCACGGGTGCCGTGTGGTCGCGCGCGCGCGCGCTGGAAGGAGCGCGCGGAGCGGCGAGCGCGCGCGCGACACTGCGGACGGTCTCGCTCTTCGGCGGCGACGTCGCGGTGGGGGCGATCAGCGTCAGGGCCGGCGCGCGCGCTTCCTCCTCGGAGGCGTCCGGCGGCGCGGGCGGCTCCTGGCTCGCCGACGTGCGTGTCCTCGGCCGGCCCGTGCGCGCGGCGCCGAACGTCCGCGTGCCGCTGGCCGACTGGGGCTACCTCGTCCTCCTCGAGCAAGCCGTCGTGCGCGAAGCACCGGGCCGCCTGGGGCGCAGGACGCTCGTGAGCGGGCTCCACGTGCGCCTGACTGCCGAGCACGGCGGCCTTCCCGCAGGAAGCGAGATCGTGGTCGGGTATGCCGAGGCAGCTGCGAGCGCGCCCCGAGCGAAGCGCCCGGCTCCTTCGCCTTCTCCCGCTCCCGCGCCCTCGCCCTCTCCTCCGCAAGAGGGAGCCTCCTCGCCGCAGCCGCCGCCCGCCCCGGGCGTGCCGGCCGCGCCACCCAGGGGCCCGAAGCGCGATCCGGAGCCACAGCCACCGGGTGCGAACCCCACGCCGCCGAGGATCGTCCACGACCCGCCGCGGGCCGTCCGGCCCCAGCTGACGCCGAACCGGTACGTCTTCCCGGTCTACGGGCCGTCCAGCCTCACGGACGACTTCGCCGCGAGCCGCGCGACGACCGGCTGGCACCACGGGAACGACATCTTCGCCCCTGCCGGGGCCCCCGTGCTCGCCGTCACAGACGGGACGCTCTTCCTCGTGGGCTGGAACGACGTGGGGGGGAACCGCCTCTGGCTTCGCGACGGCCAGGGGAACGAGTTCTACTACGCGCACCTCTCCGCCTTCTCCCCGCTCGCCGTCGACGGGTCGCGGGTGCGGGCGGGCGACGTGATCGGGTTCGTGGGCGCGACGGGCGACGCTCAGGGAACCCCGCCGCACCTGCACTTCGAGATCCACCCGGCCGCGCTCCTCGGGCTCGGCTACGACGGCGTGATCGACCCGTACGCGTACCTCCTCGCGTGGCGCCGCGTCGCCGACGCGAGCTTCGACTGGGGGAAGCCGAAGCCGGGTCAGGCGCCGCCGCCCGGGCTCGTCGTCCTGCAGGCGGAGGACATCGCGACCGTCAGCGGGCTCGATCCGGAGGCCGTCGCCTCGCTCATGGAGATGCCGGCGCTCTTCGGCGAGGGCCTGACGGCGCAGGGCGTCCCGGTCGTCGGCGCGCCACCCGGCCTCTCCGGCGACGGGTAGCCCGGCGACGGCCGATATCGTTCGCCCGATGGACGTGACCTCCCCGCCGGGTCTCGTCGGGTACTCGCTGCCGCTGACGCGGACCGGCCGCTCCTCGCTCGTCCCGCCGCCGCCCTGGCACTACTCGGGCGACTTCCTGCTCGTCGAGTTTCGCTGCCACCCGGAGGCGGCGCGCGCGCTCCTGCCCCCGGAGCTCGAAGCGGGCGACGAGCTCGGCGCTGCCGCGGCCATCTTCGTCGACTGGCAGTCCTGCTCGGAGTCCCGCGAGGAGCTCCTCGACCCGGTGCGGGCGCAGTACAAGGAGTTCTTCGTCGTCCTCGCCGCGACCTATCGGGGGGAGCCCGTGACCCGCTGCCCCTTCATGTGGGTCGACCAGGGGATGCCGCTCGTGCGCGGGCTCGTGCAAGGCTTCCCGAAGAAGCCGGGCTCGATCTGGATGACGCGCGCCGTCACGGTGGGGAAGGCGGGCCCGCGGCTCGAGCCCGGCGCTCGCTTCGGCGCCTCGCTGGCTGCAAACGACCGGCGCCTCTGCGAGGCGACCCTCACCCTTGCCGGGGTTTCGGAGCAGGGGCCGACGGTGAACTCGCCGCCGCTCTGGAACACACGCCTCTTCCCCGCCTGGGACTCCGAGGACGGGCCGTTCGTCGAGCACGTCTGGGCCGGCGGGCGCGACCGCGAGATCTCGCCCGTCTGGGAGGGGGAGGCGACGCTTCGCTTCTTCGACGCGCCGGCCGACGAGCTCGGCGAGCTGCAACCGGTCGAGGTGGGCAGGGGGTTCTGGTTCTCGTTCGGGTACACGGTCGACGGAGGGCGGCGCGTCGCGTGAGGCGGCCGGTCGACATTCGGCCCTCGAAGGTGATCGGCGTCCACCTGAGCTACGGAAGCCGCGTCGAGGAGTACGGGGCGCGCACGCCGGAGGAGCCCTCGTACTTCCTGAAGCCTCCGTCGGCCCTCGCGCGCCACGGGGACGAGATCGTGCGTCCGCGCGGATGCCGCTACCTGAACTACGAGGGCGAGGTCGCGGTCGTCGTCGGCCGGCGGATGAAGCGCGTGCGCCCCCAGGACGCGCTCGCCCACGTCGCGGGGTACACGGGGGCCAACGACTTCGGCGTGCACG
This sequence comes from Thermoleophilia bacterium, assembly GCA_014534155.1. The sequence continues at coordinate 3,511 of JACVSB010000009.1, read as the reverse complement.
ACTTCCGCCATGCCGACCGGGGCTCCATGCTCCGGGTGAAGGGCCAGGACGGCTTCTGCCCGCTCGGACCGGAGCTCGTCGAGGCAGGCGACGTCGACTCCGGCGACCTCGGCCTGCGCACGTTCGTGAACGGCGAGCTCGTGCAGGAGGGGAACACGGGCGAGCTCCTCTGGCCGATCGAGTACATGCTCGCCGATCTCTCGCGCCTCCTCACGCTCGAGCCCGGCGACGTCCTGCTCTCGGGCACGCCGGCGAACTCGCGCCCGGTCGAGCCCGGCGACGTCGTCGAGGTGGAGGTGGAGGGGGTGGGCCGGCTCGCGAACCGGATCGTGGAGGCGAAGGACGACCTCCTCCAGGTCGGCGTCATGCCGGCCGACACGCCCAACGCGCGCCACGTCGCGCTCGCCGTCCCCGAGGAGGGAGCGTGACCGTCGCTGCTAGCGTCGCCGGTGTCGACGTCTCCCCGGAGCACTGGATCGGAGGCGAGCGTGTCTCCTCTCCTGCGACCTTCGCCGACGTCTCGCCGATCGACGAGAGCCACCTGGCCGACGTTGCCCGCGCGGGAGCGCGGGAGGCCGACGCGGCCGTCCGGGCCGCCCGAGACGCGTTCCCCGGTTGGGCGAGCCTCGGACCGAAAGGCCGAGCCGAATACCTCTTCCGGATCGCCGACCTGATCGAGGAGCGACAGGAGACGCTGGCCCAGGTCGAGACGCTGGACAACGGATCCCTGCTCGAGGCCTCGCGCCTTCGTCTCATGAAGCGCGCGGCGCTCAACTTCCGCTTCTTCGCGCAGTTCGCGCTCGACCTCGAGCGCCGCGCGTGGGACTCGAACGGAACCCGCTACGCCGTCCGCCACGACCCGTCCGGCGTCGCCGTCCTCGTCACCCCCTGGAACGCGCCCTTCATGCTGGAGAGCTGGAAGTGCGGCCCGGCGCTCGCGGCCGGCTGCACCGTCGTCCTCAAGCCGGCGGAGTGGGCTCCGCTCACCGCCTCGCTCCTCGCCGAGATCGCCGAGGAGGCGTCGCTTCCCCCGGGCGTTCTCAACGTCGTCCAGGGGATCGGCGAGGAGGTCGGCGCCGCCCTCGTCGCGCATCCCGGGATCGCGCGCATCTCCTTCACGGGCTCGGTCGAGACCGCGAGCGTGATCGCCCGGGCTGCGGCCGCGAACCTGACGCCCGTGTCGTTCGAGCTCGGCGGCAAGAGCCCGTTTCTCGTCTTCGCCGACGCCGACCTCGAGCGTGCGATCGAGACGGCCACGTATCAGTACGACAACGCAGGTCAGGTGTGCCTCGCCGGCACGCGCCTCCTCGTCGAGGAGTCGATCGCCGACGAGTTCAGCGAGCGCTTCCTCGCGGGGGTCGCCCGGCGCCGGCTCGGCGACCCCCGCGACCCCGACACCGACATCGGCCCGCTCATTACCCGGGAGCACCTCGCCCGCGTGGAGGGGTTCGTGGGGCGGGCGATCGGCGAGGGGGCGAAGCTCGTGACCGGCGGCCGTGTCTCGCCGGAGCTCGGCGGGCTCTACTACGAGCCGACCCTCTTCACGGGCGTCAGCCAGGAGATGGAGATCGTGCAGAAGGAGGTGTTCGGCCCGGTCCTCACGCTGCAGACCTTCGGCGACGAGGCGGAGGCGGTCGAGCTCGCGAACGGGACGGAGTACGGCCTCGCCGCCACGGTCTTCACCCGCGACGAGGGGCGGATGGAGCGCCTGGGCGAGGCGCTCGTGGCGGGCACGACCTGGGTCAACTGCTTCTACGCCCGCGATCTCGCGGCGCCGTTCGGCGGAGCGAAGCGCTCCGGCATCGGGCGCGAGGGCGGGGCGTGGAGCTTCGACTTCTACGCGGACGTGAAAACGGTGGCACGGAAGGTGGGCTGACGTGGCGATCGAGACGAGAGAGACGACGGGGGCGCGGACGGGCGAGCAGTTTCTGGAGGGGCTGCGCGCCGGTGCGCGCGAGATCTGGCTCGAAGGCGAGAGGATCACCGATCCCTCCGCGCATCCGCAGCTCGCGGGCGCGGCGCGTTCGCTCGCGCGCCTGTTCGACCTTCAGCACGAAGACCCGTCCCTCTTCCTCATGGAGTCGCCCGACACGGGCCAGCCGGTCAACGTGACGCACGTCCAGCCGAAGAGCCGCGACGACCTGGAGCGGCGGCGGAGGGCCTCGAAGGCGATCGCCGACGCGACGGTCGGGATGATGGGGCGGACGCCGGACTACCTGAACTACACGTTCGCCTGCTTCGCGGCGCGTGCGGACGTGTGGGCGCGGGGCGGCAACGAGGAGGGCGCGCACAACGTCGTCGAATACCAGAAGGCGATGCGCGACAACGACCTCGCGCTGACCCACACGCTCATCAACCCGCAGGTCGACCGCTCGGTCCCGGAGGCCGAGCAGCTGGGCGGGGAGGTCTCGCTGCACAAGGTGGCCGACACCGAGAACGGGATCGTCGTCCGGGGTGCCCGCATGCTGGCGACGCTCGCGCCGTTCTCGGACGAGCTCGCGGTCTACCCCGGCAGCGACCTGCGCGTCCAGGACGCGAAGTACGCGATCTCGTTCGCGATCCCCGTCGCGACGCCCGGCCTCAAGTTCATCTGCCGCGACTCGTTCGCGAGCGAGAGGCCGGCCTGGGACTACCCCCTCTCGACGCGCTTCGACGAGATGGACGCGGTGGTCGTCTTCGACGACGTCGAGGTGCCGCGCGAGCGCGTGTTCCTCGACGGTAACCCCGAGCTCTACTCCCAGGTGATCGGCGACTCCCACTGGCGCGCGCACATCGTCCACCAGGCGATGACGCGCGCCTGGGCGAAGCTCGAGTTCGCCTTCGGCCTCGGGCACACGCTGGCCGAGATGACCGGCGTGACCGCGTTCGACCACGTGCAGGAGAAGCTGGGGGAGCTCTGGTCGATGCAGGAGATGACGCGCGCGGGGATCGTCGCGGCAGAGGCGGGGTCCTTCCGGGCCGAGGGAGTCGACGACTGGGTCCCCGACGAGCGCTCCTTCGTCGCCCTGCGCGGCCTCATGCCGAAGTGGGTCCCCCGGGCGATGGAGCTGATCCAGCTCGTCGGCGGAGGCGGCTTCATGGCCACGCCCTCGAAGGCGGACTTCGAGGCGGACGAGATCCGCGGCGACATCGAGAAGTACTTCCAGGCGCGGAACGCGCCGGCCGAGCGGCGCGTGCGCGCGTTCCGGCTTGCCTGGGACTTCGTCGGCTCGGCTCTCGGCGGCCGGGGCGAGCTGTACGAGCGCTTCTACCTCATGGACTCCTTCCGCATGACCGCGCTCGCGTACCTGCTCGCCGACAAGGAGCACGCCTGCGCGCTCGTCGAGGGGTTCCTCGCCGACGACGAGTGAACGCGCGGCTGGTCGGGATCCACCACGTCGGGCTCCGCGTCGCGGACCTGGACGAGGCCGTCGTGCGCTGGTCGCGCCAGTTCGGCTTCACGCTCCGAGAGCGGCACGACGGCCGCGCGTACCTGTGCTGCTCCTTCGAGGACTACGCTCTCGAGCTGATC
>JACVSB010000231.1 GCA_014534155.1 Thermoleophilia bacterium | reverse complement strand
AGGGGGAGCTCGCGCACCGGCGTGACCGGCATGCGGGCGAGGCTAGCGGCGGGGCCGGACGCGGCCCTTGGGCACGGCCATCGACCGTGCGGGCGTCGGCGCGGGGCGCGCCGGCTCGCCGGGCGCCGGCCCCGCGCGCCGCTGCGACCACCAGAAAGCGGCGAGGGAGGCCAAAAAGAGGGCGAGGGCGACGTAGTTGTTCAGCCGCAGGCCGAGGAGCTCGTGCGCCTCGTCCGTGCGTACAAACTCGAGGAAGAAGCGGCCGAACGTGTACCAGGCGACGTAGAGGCAGAAGAGCCCGGGCGGCCGGACGCGCCGGGAGCGCCAGACGAGGAGGAGGACGAGGACGCCCAGCAGGCTCCAGAGCGACTCGTACAGGAAGAGCGGGTGGAAGGTGTCCGAGTCCGCGTAGCGCTCGGGCCGGTTCTCCGGGTCGATCTCGAGGCCCCAGGGCCGGTCGGTGGGAACGCCGAAGAGCTCCTGGTTCCAGTAGTTGCCCCAGCGCCCGATCGCCTGGGCGAGGAGGAGCGCGGGCGCCACGACGTCCATGAGGGCGAAGGCGCTTACCCCCGCGCGGCGCGCCGCCCAGACGCCCATGAGGACGCCGCCGGCGATCCCGCCCCAGATCCCCAGACCCCCTTCCCAGACCTCGAACACCCCTTGCCACTTGGGGCTCGGGACCTCGCTCCAGCTCGTGAGCACGTGGTAGAGGCGCGCGCCCACGATCCCGCCCGCGACGCCCCACATGGCAGCGCTGAAGACGACGTCCCACTCGCCCCCGCGGCGCGTCCACAGGACGCCCGCGAGCGCGGTCGCGGCGACGATGGCGACGAGGAGCGTGAAGCCGTAGGCGTGCAGCGTCAGCGGCCCCACCTCGATCTCGCCGCTTCCGGGGCTGGGGATCGAGGCGAGCGCGCTCACCCGGCGGGTTCTACCGGTTCGGACCGGGCGAAGCGAGACGCTCCCGCCCTAGCCGCCGCTGCGCGCGCCGGGCTAGCTCAGGATGCGAACGGCCATGGGCGGCGGGCACCCGTCGCGCAGGAGCCGGACGGCCAGGTGGAGGTCGACGTCGGAGCGGTCGGCGAGCTCCTCGGCCGCGTCGCGCCCGTACCCTGCCCGCTCGAGCTCCTCGCGCCGCCAGTTGAAGACGCGCTCGGCCTCCGCCGCCTCCCGCTCGAGGATCACTTCCCCGTACGTCATGCCCGTCTATTTCGCCGCATGGCGGGCCGCACATCCTCCCCGGAAAGGGGGATTTCTTACTGGAAGGAGCCCGCGATCGCGAGCGCCCGCGCGCGGGTGATCTCGCCCTCGACGCGATAGGTGACCCCGCCGCGCTGCCAGAGGAGGGTGTTCGCGGCCAGGCGGAGCGTCTCGAGGAACGGCTCTCCCTGCGGGTTCGTGTACACGAACTCGTGCGGCTCCCCGTGGAGCCACCAGCCGCGCCGTCCCCTCACCTCGACCGGCTGGACGTCCGTCCCCGGGCCGACGGCCTTGTAGATGAACTCCTCCGAGAGGCTCGCCCGAAACTGGGTCAGGAGGAGCCGCACCCGGCCGCCCGCGCCCCGGTAGACGTAGGCGACGGCCGGGCCGGGCGAGCGCTCGTCGAGGTAGACCGCGTCCGGCTCACCGAGGAGGGTCGGCGGCGGGGCGAGGCGGTAGCGGACGCGCCGGCGGGCGTCGGCGAGGGAGACGCGCGTGCCCAGGTCGAGCTCCGCCTCCTCCAGCCCGCTCGTGGCGGTGGGCGCCGTCTCGACCCGCTCGATCGTGACGCCGCGCAGGCCCAGCCACTCGAGGATGGCCGTGCGCGCCTGCGGGACGGCCATGGCGGCCGCGAGCGCGGCGGCGAGCGCGGCGAGGGCGAGGACGAGCGAGCGTCGCCAGCGCAGTGGCGGGGGTGCGGCCTCGAGCGTCGCAAGGACGGCGGGCCCAAGATCCGGCGTCGGCGGGTAGGCAAGCGAAGCGCCGAGCTCGCGCAGCTCGCGCTCGAGCTCAGGCATCGCGTTCGACCTCCTCGCGCAAGCGCGCGAGCGCGCGCGACTGGCGCGACTTGACCGTCCCACGCCGGAGCCCGAGCGCCGCCGCCGTCTCCTCCTCGGAGAGGTCGAGGAAGAAGCGGCAGGCGAGGACGAGGCGCTCCTCCTCGCGCAGCCGGGCGAGCGCGGCCAGGAGCTCCGCCTTGCGCTCGTCGGCGACGAGGAGTGCCTCGGGGGACGGGGCCGCGTCCCCCGAGGGCTCGGACGCGGCGAGGCGCAGCTCGAGCCCGGCGCGCCGGCCGCGGGAGCGACGGCGGTTTCGCGCCTCGTTGGCGACGATCTGGAGGAGCCAGGGGCGAAACGGCGCTCCTGGCCGGAAGCGCGCGAGCGCGCGGTAGGCCTTGACGAAGCCGTCCTGCGCCGCCTCCTCTGCGTCCGCGGCGTTGCCCGCGATCAGGTACGCGGTGCGAAACGCGATCCCCTGGTAGGTCGTCACGAGCTCCTCGTACGCACGCGTGTCCCCCTGTCTCGCCCGCTCGACGAGATCGGCATCCGTCCGTGGCCGGCCCTCCACGCGGCCCTTGTACACCGAGCCGGCGCGCCGGGTTCCCCCGGCCGCGTCCACGGGAGTACGCTCGCGGCGTGCACAGCCCAGCCCGGCTCATCGGCCTGAACCACGTCGCCCTCGAGGTGGGCGACGTCGAGGAGGCGCTCGCCTGGTACGGGCGCGTGTTCGCGTTCCGCCTGCGCGGGCGCACGCGCGGCATGGCCTTCCTCGAGCTGGGCGACCAGTTCGTGGCGCTCTCGGAAGGGCGGACGCAGCCGCGTGACGAGCACCGCCACGTCGGCCTCGTGGTCGACGACGCGGAGACGGCTCGCCGCGCGTTGGAGGATACGGGCGCGGAGATCCTGCCCGGGCGCGGCCTCGACTTCCGCGACCCCTGGGGCAACCGCTGGCAAGTGGTGCAGTACGACCGCATCCAGTTCACGAAGGCCGCGCACGT
>JACVSB010000277.1 GCA_014534155.1 Thermoleophilia bacterium | reverse complement strand
CTCGACGACGCCTGGCGATCGGTGCGCCGACTGGCGGTTCCTCTCCAGGCGATCGTCTGGCTTCTCTTCCTCCCCGTGATGTGCGGGCTCTTCGTCTGGCACCGACCCTGGCCGCCGTTCCTCCGCGCCACCGCCGTCCTGGCGATCGCGGCCTGGAACGTCTTCCTCTTCTTCCCCCGCTTCTGACGGCACGAGCGGCCACCGTCCAGGCCGGCGAACGTGCCCCGATCTCAGTAGCGTGCACCCCATCGCCGCGCACGTCGATGCAAGAGGTGACGCAGAGCTTCCCGACGCGCTCGCGCACCGGTTCGAGGCCGTCGTCCTGGACTGGGACGGAGCCGCCCCGGCCGCCAAGTCGAACCTGGGCGCCCTGCGGCCGACCATCGAGGCGCTCTCGCTCCTCGGGATGGATCTCTACCTCGTCACAGAGGACGAGGCCGCGGATGTCGACGGCCGGCTGGGCGCAAGACCACGGGGGCCCGGGCACGTCTACGTCTGCGCGGGAGCGCCCTCGCAGCTCTGCCGAGCGGGCGAGCAGGGGATCGAGCCCGTCGCGGTCGACCCAAGCGGCATGCCGATGGGGCCGGCCGACCCGTCGAGCCCGCTTCGCTCGGTCTTCGCCGACCTCTGGAGCCGAGGAGTCTCGGCACGGCTCGCGCTCGTCCTCGGCGACGAGCACGGCGCGGACGGGCTGAGCGGCGACACGTCGCTCCTCGCCGCCGCCCGCGCGGCGGGAGCGGTCGCCTTCGCCCTTCCAGGGGAGCGCGCGGCCGCCGGCGGGATCCAGGGGACGGAGGGTCTCGACCTGTTCTCGGCGGTCTTGACCGACCAGCTCGCACGCCGCGAGCGCCGCGACGTCCCCGAGCTCGCAGGCGACGACGGATGGACGCTCGAGGTCGACGGGGTCGATCCCGAGCTCGAGCGCGTCCACGAGACGCTGCTCGTGGTCGGAGACGGGCGCATCGCCTCGAACGGCGCTCCCGCCTGGGCGGACGCCTCCTCGGACCCGCGGGTCCTCGCCGCCGGCGTCTACGACGGGGAGGGGCCGGAGACGGAGCTCCTTCGCGCCCCCGTGTGGCACGTCCTCGCGGCGGAGCTTCCGAGCCGATCGCGGCTCGAGCGCGTCCTCGACCTTCGCACAGGCATCCTCGGCCAGAAGCTCTCCTCGGGGGACGGGGATGCTGCAGCGGTCTCGTTCTCGTCCCTGGCGCGTCCCGGCACGGTCGCTCTCCGCGTCGCCGCGCCCGCACCTCTCGCGCGGGGAGGACGGTCCCTCGCCCCTGCCGACCTTGCGCGCACCGAGACGGGCAGCGCCGACCGAGCAACGTTCGTGCGGGCCGCGGCGAGCAAGGGCGGAATCGCCGCGGCCGCGCGAGACGTCGAGTCGCCCAGCGGTCTGGAGCGGCTGGGCGCGTATGTCTCGGACCCGGAAGCGGTTCCGGACCCGGAGGCGGCGGTCGCGGCGCTCGCGGACTCGGCGGGAGTGGGGTACGAGGCCCTGCTCCGAGAGCACCGAGCCGCGTGGGCCGGGCGCTGGGAAGACGCGGACGTCGTCATCCCCGGCGACGAGGAGCTCCAGCTCGCGGTTCGCTTCGCGCTCTTTCACCTCATGGCCTCGGTCGCCTCCGAGGGGGAGGCGGCCGTCGGCGCCCGGGGCCTCACCGGGCCCGGCTACCGCGGCCACGTGTTCTGGGACACCGACGTCTTCGTCCTCCCCTTCCTCGCGGCCACGCATCCGCCGGCGGCGCGCGCGATCCTCGAGTACCGGATCCGCCGCCTGCCCGTTGCGCTTCGCGCGGCACGGGAGCTCGGCCTCGCCGGAGCGCGCTTCGCCTGGGAGTCGGCGCGGGAAGGATTCGACGTGACGCCGCCTTCGGCGCGCGACGCGACCGGGCGAGTCGTCCGTATTCGCACCGGGGAGAGCGAGGAGCACGTCGTCGCCGACGTCGCGTGGGCGGCCTCGACGTACGTGGACTGGACGGGCGACGACGAGTTCGCGTCCGGCCCCGGCCTTCCCCTCCTCGTCGAGACCGCCCGCTACTGGGCCTCGCGCGTCCGCTACGGCGGCGACGGACGCGCCCACCAGTACGGCGTGATCGGTCCGGACGAGTACCACGAGCCCGTCGACGACAACGCCTTCACCAACGTCCTCGCGCGGTGGAACCTGCGCCGGGCCGCGTCGCTCCCCGGCGTCGACCCGGGCGAGCGCTCGCGCTGGCTCCAGG
>JACVSB010000153.1 GCA_014534155.1 Thermoleophilia bacterium | reverse complement strand
CGAGCGCGACGTCGAAGTTGAGGTCGAACTGGGCGTAGATCGCGAGCGACAGGGTCTGCGTCACCCCCTGCAGGCTGCCCGCGAACATGATCGTGGCCCCGAACTCCCCCAGGCCGCGCGCCAGCGCGAGCGCGGCGCCGGCTGCGAGCCCTCTCGCGGCGAGCGGAAGGGCGACCCGGAAGAACGTGCGCGCAGGGCCCGCGCCGAGCGTGCGGGAGGCGTCGAGGAGGACGTGGTCGAGCCCCTCGAAGGACGCGATCGCCTGGCGCAGGTAGAAGGGGCTCGCCACGTAGGCGACGGCGATCGCGACCGCGGCCTGCGTGAAGCTGACCGTGATCCCCAGGGCCTTGAACGTCCCCCCGAGGAGGCCGAGGCGCCCGAAGGCGGCCAGGAGCGCGATCCCCGCCACGGCGGGCGGGAGGACGAGGGGGAGCTCGACGAGCGTGACCGCGAGCGCACGCCCCGGGAAGCGGCGAGAGGCGATCAGGTACGCGGCGGGCGTGCCGACCGCGAGGACGGCGGCCTGCGCGATCGCGTTCGCCTGCAGCGTGACCACGAGGGCGTCGACGGCGACGTCGCTTCCGAGCTGTGCGACGAGCTCCCCCGGCGGGACGCGCAGGAAGACCGCGACCAGGGGGAGGAGGAGGAACGTGAAGGCGACCGCGGCGGCAACGAGGAGGGCGGCCGTGAAGAGGCGGCGCGCCGTCATCGCTCGACCATGACCGAGGTCGACTTGACGACCGCCGTGGCCGCGCGCCCGGGCTGGAGGCCGAGCTCCTCGGCGGCCTCGCGCGTGATGATCGCGACCACGCGCGTGGGCGCCGACACGTCGAGCTCGACGCGGGCGAGGAAGCCCTCGACCTCGACGCGGCGGACGACGCCGCGAAAGCGGTTGCGCGCGCTCAGCTCGTCCACGCCCCCTCCCTGCAGCCGGCGGAGCTCAGTGGCCGGGACGAGGCGGCGGTTCGCCTCGTCGCGAAGGGTCCTGATCCGGCCCGCGCGATCCCAGCGGCGCAGCGTGTCCAGGCTGATCCCGAGGACTCGCGCGGCCTCGCTGGCCGTGTAGAGCTGCTCGTCGCTCACCCCTCCGTCCTCCGGTACAGTCGCCCTGCAGGCATATGCAATGCCTAGGCATCTTCTCCTCCGCCTAGGCCGGGTGTCAAGGAGGGACGCCGGGGTGGGCGTTGCGCGGCTGTTGCTCGTCGTCGCCGTCGCCGGAGGCGTGCTGCTCGCCCTCACGGCGTGCGCCGGCGAGGGCGAGCCACAGGCAGGCGCCGACGGCCCGTCGGCGCAGGAGGGCCGCCTGACTGTGTACGCGGCGGCGTCGCTGACCGACGTCTTCCCCGAGATCGACCCCGCCCCCCGGTACAGCTTCGGCGGCTCCGACGAGCTCGCCACGCAGATCCGGGAAGGAGCCCCCGCGGACGTGTACGCCGCCGCCAGCTCCCGGTACCCGCAGGAGGTCTACCGCGAGGGCCTGGTCGAGAAGCCCGTCACCTTCGCCTCCAACCGGCTCGTCCTCGTCGTTCCGCGCGACAACCCCGCCGGAATCGAGCGGGTCGGCGACGTCCGCCGGCCGGGCACGAAGCTCGTGATCGGGGCGGAAGGCGTCCCGGTCGGCGACTACACGCGGGAGGCGCTCCAGGAGCTCGGCCTCGGCCGCGCGCTCGCGAACGTCGTCTCGAACGAGGACGACGTCAAGGGCGTCCTCGGCAAGGTGGCCCTCGGCGAGGCCGACGGCGGGTTCGTGTACGCGACGGACGCTGTCGCCGCGCGCGGCCGCGTCTCCGTGCTGGAGCTTCCGAAGGGCGCCCAGCCGCCGATCGCGTACCAGATCGCGGTCGTGGCGGGAAGCGAGCACGAGGAGGGAGCGCGCGCCTTCGTCCGCAAGGTGCGCTCGCGCGAGGGGCGGCGCGCACTCGCGAAAGCCGGCTTCCGTCTTCCGTGAGGCCGGCGCGGGAAGACCGGGGTAGCGTGTCCGCCCGTGGCGCGCTACTGGATCGGCGTCGTCTCGCAGGCGCACGTCCTGCGCGGGGTCGCCGGCGGCTTCGCCCAGCTCGGCCACGGGAAGGAGGCCCCGCTCCGTCGGCTCGCGGCGGGCGATTGGCTCGTCTACTACTCGCCGCGCAGGAAGCACCCTGACGGGGAGCCGCTGCAGGCCTTCACGGCGATCGGCGAGGTCGAGGACGACGACGTCTTCCAGGTGGAAAGCGACGGGAGCTTCCGCCCGTGGCGGCGCCGCGTCCGCTACCTCCCGTGTCGCGAGGCGCGGGCGGCCGAGCTCCTCCCGGAGCTCGAGATCGTTCCCGACCCGAAGCGCTGGGGGATGGTCGTTCGCCGCGGGCTCGTCGAGATCGGCCGTCCGGACTTCGAGTTGATCGCGCGCGCGATGCTGGACGCCGATCCTCCACGGCCGTCGGCGTAGGCTTGCGGCGACGGCGGTGGGAGCGCGCGCTACCTAGTAGAGGAGATTGGCGATATCGCGCGCAACCTCACGAGGTTGGCGAAACGCGCGAGCCCTTAACGCTTGACGACGTTGTGGACCTCAAACAGCTCGGGCTCGCTCGTGAGCTCGATTCCGGCGTCGGCCAGCAGCGGCATGAGGTGCTGACCGAACGCCTCGAACTGCTCCTGCGAATCCCAGATTTCGCTCACGCGCAAGTCACCGGTCGAACCGAACGCGACGTGGTAGTCAAGTCCATCCGGCGGCCAGTTGTCGGATTCTTCAAGGCGCCGCAAGACTTGGTCGTACTGCTCGGTGGTAGCGTCACCTGGCGCAAAGCGGACAACGATGCTCATTGTCGGTCCTCCGTGCTCGGGGTTCGGCCGACCTTATCCGGTGTCGCCGCGCGGAACCTCCCGCGGCGTAGCGAGGGCCTCCCGAACAAGCACAAGGGCCGGCCCCGCAGTCGAACTCCGTTCGCCTAAGCTCCCCTCGCCTCGCGCGCGCCGCGCGTTGGTGGAGTGCGGGGCTATGGCCGGGTTCTGAGCACGGGGCCAGTTACAGCCACCCTACTTCATATCGAGCGTGCATGCGGGCCGCGAGGCCACGAAGCAAGGCTACGCCTTACCTATCGCGCCCTAGCCACCTGCGAATCTTTGCGATCAGCTCGTTCAACGCGTTCATCGGGCGCCACTCTATGCTTCAGCGCGGGTTTCGCCAAGCGTTTCGTAGCGCTTCTGCGACCGGCGATATCGCCGATCCCTCCTAGTCCCGCGGATCCCAGCGCTCGGCCCCGTCGTCGGGAAGCGTCTCCCAGGGCGCGAGCGAGCGCACGTAGATGTGCTTCTCGGGCTTGCGGTCGAAGGGCGTGTCGAGCGCGCTCAGGCGGACGCTCACGCGCTCCGCCTCGGGCCACCCACCGCCGAAGAGGTTCGAGCCGCAGACCGAGCAGAAGGTCTTGCTCGTCCCCTCGGGCGGCTGGTAGCTCCGGAGCAGGTCGCGGCCCGCGAGGACGCGAATCGCCTCCGGCCGCGTCCGTCCGTTCGCGGTCCCCGTCCCGCCCGAGAGCTTCTTGCAGCTCGTGCAGTGGCAGGCGGTCACGGCAAGGAACGCTTCCGTCACCTGGAAGCGGACGCCGCCGCAGAGGCAGCTGCCCTCGAGCACCGCGTCTTGTCCTTCCGCGCTCACGCGTTACCCGCGTAGATCCCGGACACCGTCTCGGCCGGTTGAACCCTCCCGCGCCACGATAGTCGTTCGCGGGTGCGAGGCCGGGGTTTGGGCGTTACCCTCGACCTCCTCGCAGACGATCAGAGGGGGCCGCATGGGGCTGTTCACGATTGAGTTCGAGCTCGGGCGAGAGACGCGGGGGATGGTGGAACGCGTCGTCGCCAACGTCGTTGCCGAGACGTGCGCGCTCGTCGAGCGGGTGGTGACGAACGCCGCCGTCCAGGTGGAGCTCGGCGAGAAGACGCGCGAGGCGCTTGTCAGGCTCGTGCCCCCCGAGAAGGCGGGGCGTGCGGCCGCGGGCGGAATCATCGACAAGGCGCGTGACGAGGCGAAGCGGATAACGACGGGCTGACCCGGCGCCTCCGCGTGTCCCTACGGGAGCTCGCCTGCGTCGGCGTGCTCCGGCTCCTCCCCGTCCCCGTCGAGCTCGCCCTCGAGGTCCCCGCGCGAGATCGCGTTCCCGTGCGGATCCACCTCGACCTCGTCCGGCCCCGTGTCGGGGCGCTCGCGCTCCTGCTCCGACATCCCTGCCTCCTTTCGCTCGGGGGCAGGCTACGCGTGCGAGACGCGCCTTGCCTCGGCGCTACTCCCGGCCGGCGACGAACGTGAGCGGGCCGCGCTGACGCGCGGGGGAGCCGGCGGCTGCCGGCTCCCCCGCGTAGACGGGCTAGCGAAGCCGCGCGACCTGGGCTTCGCCGGGAACGAGCCCGAAGAGCGTGACGTAGATCGAGCCCCTGTCGATCGCCACGGCGGTCGGGATCGGAAGGCCGCTCGCGACCTCGGAGCAGCTCCACGGCCTCGTCCGGATGTTGCAGGCGTTCACGGTGCCGCCTTGCCCTTCCCCGCCCTCGACCGCGAGCCAGCTCGCCTCGTCGAGCTCGACCACGTACGCCGTCCCGTTGCGGCCGAAGCTCATGTCGATGATCGAGGTGAAGCCGGAGGCGACCACCCGGCAGGCAGAGCTCGTGCCGCACTGGGCGTGACGGGCGTTCGGGGCGATCCGCCAGATCCGGGAGGTGCCCGGAATCGCGGGGAAGCCCTTCAGCTCGCCCACGTAGAGGGCGCCGTCGGGGCCGATCGCGATCGAGGTCGGAACCGGGTCGGCCGGAATCTCGTCCGG
>JACVSB010000162.1 GCA_014534155.1 Thermoleophilia bacterium | reverse complement strand
TCGCCGCTCCACGACGGCGAGCCCGCGCTCGGTGCGAAAGCGCCCGGGCGCGAGCGAGTTCACGCGCACGCGCGGGGCGAGCTCGACCGAGAGCACCTTCACGAGGGCCGCCACGGCCGGTCGCAGGACGTTCGACGTGTCCAGCCCGGGAACGGCGAGGCGCGTGGAGGACGATGTGACGAAGACGACGGAGCTCCCTTCCGCGAGCCGAGGGACGAGCGTGCGCAAGAGGCGAAGGGGGCCGGCGAGGACGAGCTCGAACGCGTGGCGCCAGTCCTGCTCCGAGAGCTCGAGGGCGCGCCCGAGCGGAGGCCCGCCGTGGTTCACGAGGATCCCGGCGAGGTCTCCCTGCGCTCGCTCGACCGCGGCCGAGACGGCGTCCGCGCCGCGTTCGGACGCGACGTCGGCTGCGCAGGCGGAGGCGTGCTCCCCCAGCGCGCCGGCGGCCTGCTCGAGCGCCTTGGCGTCGCGCGCGACGAGGACCACGCGAGCGCCGTCCTCCACGAGCGCTTGGGCAACGGCGTGTCCGAGCCCGCGGCTGGCGCCGCCGACGACGTAGAGACGACCGTCGAGGCCGAGGTCCATGCTGCGATTATCTCGCGCGGGTGCGTTTCGCCGCCCGGCGTGGAGGTACACGATCGGGTAAGCGAAACGAAGGAGGCCGAATGGCGAACGAGCTCCAGGGCAAGCGAATCGCCTTCCTCGCCACGCACGGCGTCGAGCAGGTCGAGCTCACCGAGCCGTGGGACGCGCTCGAGCGGGCGGGCGCCGAGCTCGAGCTCCTCTCCCTCGAGGAGGGAGAGATCCAGGGCGTCAAGCACATGGACAAGGGCGACACGTTCCCCGTGGACAAGCCCGTCTCGCAGGCCGAGCCGACCGACTACGACGGGCTCGTCCTGCCCGGGGGGGTCGCGAACCCGGACTACCTGCGCATGGACGAGGAGGCCGTGCGCTTCGTGCGCACGTTCTTCGAGCAGGGCAAGCCGGTGGGCGCGATCTGCCACGGTCCCTGGACGCTCGTCGAGGCGGGCGTCGTCCAGAGCCGCACGCTGACCTCGTGGCCGTCGCTTCGGACGGACATCCGCAACGCCGGCGGCGAGTGGGTGGACGCCGAGGTCCACGTCGACGCCGGCCTCGTCACGAGCCGGAAGCCCGACGACCTCCCGGCCTTCAACGCGAAGCTCGTCGAGGAGTTCGCGGAGGGGGTCCACGAGGAGCAGCGCGAGAAGACGGAAGAGGCGGTCCGCACCTAGCCCGAGCGGGAGCCCGCGGCCCGCCGCTACACCGGCGCGGCCGCGGGCTCGACCGCGCGCACTCTGCGCGAGGGCGGGAGCGCGAGCGTGAGAGCGACCGCGAGCGCGGGGCCGGAGGCGCAGAGGAGGAGCGCAGCCCGGAGGTCGAGGGCGTCGGCCACGGCGCCCAGGAGAACCGCGGCCACCCCGCCGAGCCCGATCGCGAACCCGATCGAGATTCCAGAAGCCATGCCGACGCGCGCGGGCATGTACTCCTGGCTCATGACCAGGCTGACCCCGAACGTCCCGATGATCGCTGCCCCGCTCACCACGAGCGCGAGCGCTCCCACGAGGCCGCCGAGGAGCACGTAGGTGAAGACGAGGGGCGAGGCCGCCACGAAGCTCACGAGCAGGATGCGCCGCCGCCCGAAGCGGTCGGCGAGAGGCCCGCCGGCGAGCGTTCCGAGCGCCCCCGCGAAGAGGAAGGCGGCGAGCAGTCGCGTCCCGTAGGCGGCGCTGTGGCCCTTCGCGACCTCCCAGAGCGGGACGAAGGTGAAAAGGCCCATGTGGGCGAGGCTTCGCAGGCCGATCACCGAGATGAGAAGCGACATCCCGCGCCGGTCGCTCCTCGTCCTCGGCGCCCCGGGCTCGCGGACGTGATCCGGGACGAACCGGGCCAGGTACCCGCGCAGGGAGAAGAGGACGCTCGCGATCACGAGGCCGGGGATCGCGACGACGCTCCCTCCCCCGAGACCGAGACCCAGGGTGACGATCGCGAACGAGGCGAGGAGCGGCCCCAGCGCGAAGCCCACGTTCCCACCGATGGAGAAGAGCGACATCCCGCTCGCTCGCCGGTCGCCGCTCACGTAGCTCGCGAACTTGGAGCCCTCGGGGTGGTACGCGGCGACGCCCAGTCCCGCCAGGAGGACCGCCGCGAGGAGGAGCGGGTAGCTGGGGGCGACGGTCGCAGCTGCCATGCCGGCCCCCGCGAGAAGGACGCCTGCGGGCAGGAGCCAGAGCGCTCCGCGGGCGTCCGACCAGACACCGAAGGCAGGCTGGACGATCGAGGACGACACCGTCCCCGCCAGGACGAGGGTGGCCGCCATGGTGTAGGAGAGATCGAACTTGAGGACGAGGAAGGGAAGGAGCGCGGGCAGCGCTCCCTGGGCGAGGTCGGCCGCCAGGTGACCGGATGAGAGCGCGGCCATCGCTTTTCGGTCGACGCCGGCCACGGCGACCAGCGTACCGGTGCACCGGAGGCCCGAACGCCCGCCCGCGAGAGCGAGCGGATTACGCGGCGTAGCGGGCGACGAGCGCGCGCGAGAGCGCCCACTGCAGGGCGACGATCTGCGAGCGGTTGCCCTCGAGCTCCTCGTGCGCGCCTGCGCTTCGCAGGTGTTGGCGCTCACGGACAAGCCCGCGGAGGAGGTCCTGGAGGGCTTCGACCGGGAGAGAGTTCCCGCGGGGGGACGACGCGGGTGGAGACGGAGGAGCGGCGCCCATAGCGAGACCCTGTATCGGCACGCGGACGCGCTCGCTTGAGCGCCGCCTCACGGCACCCAGCTAGCATCGTTTCCCCCATGGAGGTGGAGGTCGCCCAGGCTTCGCCCGAGGACGTGGAAGCGGACGTGCTCGGCTTCGTCGTCACCGAGCCCGTGGAGCTGTCGCCCCTCGCGCGCGCCCTGGACGAGGCGGTGGGCGGACGCCTCGCCCGCCTCGTCGGGGACGGCGAGGTGACGGGCGCGAGCGGCGAGGTGACCGTCCTGCACGCACCGGACGGGTCTCGCGTCGGTCGCCTCGCCCTCGCGGGGATCGGCGCGCGCCTCGACGGGGATGCCGACGCGGTCCGGGCGGCCGCAGCTCGCGTCGTCGATCGGGTGGGCGGAGCGGGCGCGCGCTCGGTGGCGTGGCTCCTCGACGAAGACGGCCTGGCGCTCGATCCGCACGAGCAGGCGCGCGCCGCCGTCGAGGGCGTGTCGCTCGGCCGCTACGACGCCGGCCGCTGGAAGACGGAGCCCAACCGCGGCGCGCCGCTTGAACGGCTCGTCCTCTGCGGTCCCGCCGCCGCTGCCGTGGCCGAGGAGGCCGCGCGCAGCGCGGTCGTCACGGCGTGGACGAACCGCTGCCGGGACATCGTGAACGCCCCGCCGAACGAGCTCACGCCGGAGGCGCTGGCCGCCGTCGGCCGCGAGATCGCCGATCGCTTTCCCGCCGTCCGCGACGAGTCGCTCGGGCCGTCCGAGATCGAGGCGGCGGGAATGGGTGCGTTCGCGGCCGTCGCCCAGGGGAGCCACAACCCGCCGCAGCTCATCGTGCTCAACTACGAGCCAGAGGGCGCGCGCGAGGACATCCTCGTCGGCCTCGTCGGCAAGGCGCTCACCTTCGACGCGGGCGGCCTCTCGCTGAAGCCGGCCGACGGGATGGAGGAGATGAAGTCGGACATGGGCGGCGGGGCCGCCGTCCTCGCGGCGCTCGGCGCGATCGCCGAGCTGGAGCTCCCCGTTCGGATCCTCGCCGTCGTGCCTGCCTGCGAGAACATGCCGGGAGGACACGCGTACCGCCCCGGCGACATCGTCAAGGCGGCAAGCGGCACGACGATCGAGATCACGAACACCGACGCCGAGGGCCGCCTCATCCTCGCGGACGCGCTCTGGCACGCCCGCGAGCGCGGCGCCACACACGTCCTCGACCTGGCCACGCTGACGGGGACGATCAGCGTCGCGCTGGGCGACTTCTACGCAGGCCTCTTCTCGCCGGACGAGGAGTGGCGCGGGGAGATCCTCGCGGCCGCGGGAGCGAGCGGCGACCATGCCTGGCCGTTCCCCCTGCACGCGACCTACCGGCGCTTCCTCGACTCGACGTTCGCCGACCTGAAGAACTGCCCCGAGAAGGGGCGGGGTTCCTCGATCATCGCGGCCCTCTTCCTCGAGGCCTTCGCGGGAGCGGGCGCGTGGGCGCACCTCGACATCGCGGGGACCGCGTACCTCGACCGCCCCCGTGACTACTACCTGCGCCCGGGCGCAACTGGCTTCGGCGTTCGGCTCCTCGTCGAGCTGGCGCGAAGGCTCGCGGCGTGAACTACGACCTGTCCGAGGAGCACGAGCTCCTGCGGGAAACCGTTCGCCGCTTCGCGGAGGAGCGGGTGGCGCCCGTCGCGGAGGAGCTCGACCGTGAGCACCGCTTCCCGTACGAGATCGTGGCCGAGATGGCCGAGCTCGGGCTCCTGGGGATCCCGATCCCCGAGGAGCACGGGGGCTCCGGCAGCGACACACTGGGGTACGCGCTCGCGATCGAGGAGCTGACGAGGATCGACTCATCCGTCGCGATCACGGTCGCGGCGCATAC
>JACVSB010000126.1 GCA_014534155.1 Thermoleophilia bacterium | reverse complement strand
GACCCGGGGATCGAGAGCACGACGTTCCTCCTCTACCAGTGCGTGCACGGGCTCGGGCACGGGCTCATGATCTACTCCGGCTACAACCTGCCCTTCTCGCTTCGGATCTGCGACCGCCTCCGAACGGAGTGGGATCAGACGTCCTGCACGGGCGGCGTCTTCATGGAGAATCTGTCCTCCACCTACGGCGTCAAGTCGAAATGGCTCCGCGACGACGACCCGGTCTACCCGTGCGACGCCGTGCAGGAGCGGCACAAGCTCTACTGCTACTTGATGGTCACGTCGCGGATCAACGAGCTGAACGGGTTCGAGTGGCGGAAGACGGCGGAGACGTGCAGGCGCGTCGAGCACGAGTGGATCGGGGTCTGCTTCGAGTCGTACGGGCGTGACGCGTCGGGCTCCACGCGCCAGGACGCTGCCGAGGCCGCGCGCCTGTGCAGCTACGCCGGCGCCTACGAGGGGAGCTGCGTCTACGGGGCCGCCCGCGACATGACCTCGAACTACGCCAACGGACGGCGCGCGTCCGAGCTCTGCCGCCGCATCGGCGAGTCGCTCCGGCCGCGCTGCTTCCGGGGGATCGGCACGATCCTCGGCAACTTGGAGCCCGCGGACGAGGGCAAGCGGAGAGCCTGCGCGGCGGTCACGCCCAAGGCATACGTGGCCTCGTGCGTGGCGGGCGCGGGCGTTCGCCTCGCGGGCGTCGTCGAGTCGACGGGCTAGGCCGAGCGCCGGCGGCGCACCTGCGGCCCCTGCTGGCCGAGTGCCGCGTACGCGAGCGTCTGCAGGGACTCGTTCAGGTTGGCGAGCTCGTGCGCGATCCGCGCGAGCGACTCGCTCGAGTCCATGCGGCGGTTCAGGATCTGCACCTCGTCGGCGAGCCGGTCGAGGCGCTCGAGAAGCGCGTCCAGCTGCCGATCCTCGAGGTGCTTCCGGCTCGTCACAGACTCTGATGCTAGCCGGAGGCCCGGAAGGCTCGCCGGCGAGCGCCCCGCCGGCCCCGACTACGCCGCGGCCGCCGCCGCGAGCTCTGCTCCCGTCCGCAGCACCCGGAGAGAGTCGCGTCCCTCGAGGGGCGAGCGCCCCGCCTCGAGCGCATCGACCGAGCGCGCGAGGCCGAGGTGCGCGAGCGCGACGCGCGCGAGCTCCTCCGGAGCGTCGGTGACGACGACGACCTCGGTCCCCGACCGCTTCAGCTTCCGCACCGCCGAGTTCGCCGCCGGGTCGGGGCGGAGGTGGACGGGAGCGTTGTCCTCGGCGAAGCGCTCGAGCGCACGCCGCCAGTCGCCAACGCCCGCCTCCGCCCAGCGGTCGAGCGCGTGAGCCGCCGCCACGCGGTCCTGCGGAAGCTGTGCGGCGTCGAGGGGCGCGATACGCGCGAAGCGCCGCGCAGCGTGCGCGAGCCACGCCTGCCAGAGCGAGCGCGTGTCGCCGAGCGCGCCGTCGAGGTCGACCGCAACCATCACCGCAGGCGCGTCGCGAGGGCGACGCCCGCCGCCACGCCGAGCGTGTCGATCGCCCAGTCGAGCGGCGCGCCGTGGCGGCCGGGGACGAACGTCTGGTGGATCTCGTCCGTGACCGCGTACAGGGAGCCGACGACGAGCGCGACCGACCGCCGGCGCGCGGCCAGGAGGAGGAGCGCGCCCAGGACGGCGTACTCGGCCACATGCGCGCCCTTGCGCAGGACGAGGTCCCACGACCCGAGGCCCGTGTTGAGGCTCGGGATGGAGGAGAGCGCGAAGATCACGGCCGCCCAGGCGACGACCACCAGCCAGCGGCGGAGCATCGGGAGCATCGTAGGCCTCGACGGGAGGGCGCGGCGCCCTGGACGCAGCCACCCGCCGCTGTTACCGTCGGCGGGACAAGAGAGGCGAGCGGTCGAGGGAAGCCGGTGCAAGTCCGGCACGGTCCCGCCGCTGTGAGGGGAGACGCTCCTCCGCCACGAGGCCACTGGCCCCGGCTGGGAAGGCGGCGGAGGGGGGAGCCCCGAGTCAGAAGACCTGCCGCTCGTCGAGACCGTTCCCCTCGCGGAAGGAGGAAACGTGGTTCGACCCCTTCTCGTCGCGGGCGCCGCGCTCGTCGCGCTCACGCTCGCAGGCCCGGCACTCGCCGCGCGCGTCCACGTTCGCGTCGAGGGCGCGAAGATGACCATCTTCGGCGCGACGGAGCCACGGCTCGCGCCGGTCCGCGGGACGTTCACGCCGCCCCAGGGCGAAGCGGTCACCGTCGCCGCGGACACGCCGCTCGGCGCTCTCGAGCGTGCGAGCCGCCGGGGCGAGTTCTTCTACCGCCTCGAGTCCTTCTCCTTCGGCCCCTATGTCGCGCAGATCGGGCGCCTCTCCGGCTCGGCGACCACCGGCTGGGTGTACAAGGTGAACGGCGGCTCCCCGCCCGTCTCGGCGACCGCGTACGAGTTGAAGGAGGGCGACCGCGTCCTCTGGTACTTCGCGCGCTTCGGCGCGGCGGGCGGGCCGAAGACGCTCCGCCTCGCCCGCGTGCGCGTGCCCACCGCCTCCGCCCGAACGCGGACGTGCTTCGACGCCGTGCTCGAGGACGACAACGGACGCCGCGCGCCGGCGCGCAGCGCCGTTTTCCGCCTCGACGCTCGGCTTCGGCGGACGCGGCTCTCGGCGCCTTCCGGGGCACGCAGGATCTGCCCGAGCGGGCACTGGCACCGCCTGCGCGCGCTCGCCCCCGGCGCGATCCGCTCGCAGGTCGTCGTCGGCCCGAGAACGAGCGCGACGGGGGCCGCCGCCTCGCTCACCGGCCGCTCCCTGTAGCCGTGCCCCGGGCGGTCCTCGCGCTCGCGCTCGCCGTCGCCGCCCTCGTCCTCGCCGCGTGCGGGGGCGAGGGTGGAGCAGTCGCGGCCGGCGAGGGCGCGACGCTCTGGGTGACGCGCGACCGCGGCGCCGCCGTCCTCGTGAACGAGCGCGTGCCGGCGCGGGGAACGGTCCTGCAGGCGCTCAAGCGAGCGGCGCGCGTGAAGACGCGCTACGGCGGGCGCTTCGTGCAGGCCGTCAACGGCCTCGAGGGCAGCCTCGAGGGTCAGCACGATTGGTTCTACTTCGTGAACGGGATCGAGCCGGACGTCGGTAGCGCCGAGGTGAGAGTCCGGGCCGGCGACGTCGTCTGGTGGGACTTCCGCTCCTGGCGCGGGAGAATGGCGCAGCCCATCGTCGTGGGCGCGTTCCCGGAGCCGTTTCTGCACGGGTGGAGCGGGAGGCGCCGGCCGGCGCAGGTTCGCGCTCCCCGGGGATTCGAGGGGGAGGCGAAGGCCCTCCTCGCGACGCTCGGCGGGGGCGAGGGGGAGGGCGAGGCGGACCTCTTCGTCCTCGAGCTTCGGCCGGGCGCGCACGGGGCGGCGCTCACCGCCCGGCGCGGCGCGCAGAACGGCTCGCCCGTGACGTTCACCCTGGCGGGCTCGCGGGAGGCGGTCCGCGCGGCCGCGCGCACCCTGGTCCAGGATCCCGCGGCCGTGCGCTTCCGCTACCAAGCGCGGTTCGACGAGCGAGGAGAGATCGTCCCGTGAGGCTCGCGCCCGTCCCGTCCGCCGCCCTGTGCGCGGGTGCGGCTGCAGCAGCGCTGCTCGCGCGGCACCTCGCGCCGGTCGCCGTCCTCGCCGGCGTCTTCCTCGTCGTCTGCCTGCGCGCCGACGAGCGCCGGCGGCGCCCCTACCTGATCGGCGCCCTCGTGAGCGCCGCCGGCGTCTTCCTCCTCTCTCCGCTGCTCGCTGCCGAGGGCGTGGACGTGCTCTGGAGTGGGCCTCGCGTGCCCGTCCTCGGCGTCCTCGACGTGACGGTGGAGGAGCTCGGGATCGCCGCGCTGAACGCCCTGCGGCTCGCGTCCGTCGCCCTCGCCTTCGCCGCTTACGCGCTCCTCGTCGACCACGACCGCCTCATCGCCTCGGCCCGCTTCTTCCCCCGCTCGGCGCTCGCGGTCGCGCTCGCGACGCGGCTCGTGCCTTCGCTCGAACGCGACGCAGCGGGGCTGCGCGACGCGGTGCGCGGGCGCGGCGTGCCCGTCGTCGGGCTACGGGGCCACGCACGCCTCCTCTCTCCCCTCGTCGCCGGGTCGCTGGAGCGCGCGTCGAACCTCGCCGAGGCGATGGAGGCGCGCGGCTTCGGACGGGCGGGCCGCACAGTCGCGCCGTCAACCCCGTGGACGGGCGGGGACCGCGGGGCGCTGGCCCTCGCCGCGCTCCTACCCGTCCTAGGAGCGCTGTGGCTCTAGCGACCGTCCGCGGTCTCACCTTCGCGTACCCCCGCGGGGAGACGGGCCTCACGGACGTCTCGCTCGACCTTCACGCCGGCGAGGTCGTCGCGCTGCTCGGCCCCTCCGGTTCCGGGAAGTCCACGCTCCTGCGGGCCCTGGCCGGCCTCGTGCCGCACTTCCACGGCGGCCGCTTCGCCGGGAGCGTCGTCGTCGCGGGGCTGGACACCCGCCGGGCGCGGCCGGCAGAGCTCGCAGGGACGGTCGCGACCGTCTTCCAGGACCCGGAGGATCAGGTGGTCATGGCCATCGTGGCCAACGAGGTCGCGTTCGGCCTGGAGAACGTCGGCGTTCCGCCGGGCGAGATCTGGGGACGCGTGGACGAGGCGCTCGCCGCAGTGGACGCCCTCCACCTGCGGGACCGCCGGACCGCGGAGCTCTCGGGCGGGGAGCTGCAGCGGGTCTGCCTTGCAGCCGCTTTCGCGCTGCGCCCGCGGCTCCTCCTCCTCGACGAGCCCACGTCACAGCTCGACCCCGCCGCCGCCGACCTCGTCCTCGCGTACGCCGAGCGGGCAGGCGCCGCCGTCGTCCTCTGCGAGCAGCGGAGCGAGCGCGCGCTCGCCGTCTGCGAGCGCGTCCTCTTCGTCGAGCAAGGCTGCCTGCTCCTCGACGCCTCACGCGAGCGGGCGCTCGCCTGGCTCGCCGAGCGCCGGCCACGCTACGCGTCGGCCGCCCTCGAGCCGCTGGGAGAGCCGGGGCAGGGCGAGGACGTCGTGCGCTCGGAGGACGTCCACTTCGCGTACCGGCGCGGGGTCCCGGTTCTGACGGGCGCCGCGCTCGAGGTCCGCCGCGGCGAGGTGGTCGTGCTCGAGGGCCCCAACGGCGTCGGCAAGTCGACCTTCGCCCGGCTCCTCGCCGGGCTGCTCGAGCCCGACGCGGGCACCGTCCGGCGCACCGGCACGGCCGGCCTGCTCCTGCAGGATCCCGGCCGCTACCTCGTCCGCGAGACAGCGCTCGCCGAGACCGCTCTGGCAGTCGCAGGCGATTCGGCGCGCGCGCGCAGGGCGCTCGCCCGGGTCGGGCTCGGGTGGGCGGGCGAGCGCCACCCGCGTGACCTCTCGAGCGGCGAGCGCGAGCGCCTTGCGCTCGCGTCCGTCGCCGTGGCCGAGCCCGACCTCCTCGTCCTCGACGAGCCGACGCGGGGGATCGACCCGCAGCGGAAGGCGGAGATCGCGGCGTGGCTCGCCGACTACGCCCGGGCCGGCAAGGGCGTCCTCGTCGTCACGCACGACCGCGGCTTCCCGGCCCACCGCCGTGTCGAGCTCCGTTCCGAGGTGCCCGTTGCGGCGTAGCCTCCTCGCCGCCTGCGCGGCGGCCGCGCTCGCCGCCGCCGCATGGGCAGCCCTGGACCCGCGCCGGGGCGGGATGGCGGTTCTCCTGGCCGCCCTCGCGGCGCTCGCGACGGGCGCCGCGTGGCTCGAGGCCTCGCCGGCGTCGGTCAAGGACCTGACGCTCGTCGCGACCCTGGGCGGCCTCGCGGCCGCCGGCCGCGTCCTCTTCGCTCCCGTCCCGAACGTCCAGCCGGTGACGGTCATCGT
>JACVSB010000163.1 GCA_014534155.1 Thermoleophilia bacterium | reverse complement strand
GGTACTCGACGCCCGAGAGGCGCTTCGGCTTCGAGGGCACGAACGCGGGCGTGACCGGCGCGGGCGCAGCATCGTCGGCGAGGCCGCCCCGGCCCTCGTGTGCGCCCTGCCGGGGGCCCGTCGTCGCCGTCGTCTCGCCGCCGCCCGACTGCCACGGCGACGCCACGCCGAGGAGCGCGACGACGACGGCGGCTACGAGGCCGACCCCGAGAGCTCCTGCCCGGCGACGCGCGCGCACGGCTTCCGGCTCATCCCGTGAACTTCGGGGGCTGGGAGGACACGGTCTCGGGCCGCGAGGTCACGAAACGCGTCCGGCGAACGACGGCGGCGACGGCATCGAGAGACCTTGCGTCGTCGACAGGTTGAGCGACCGGGACTGCGCCCACGATGTTGCGGGCCCACGCGGCATGGCGAGCCTCCACCGTGAGCAGCGTGAACACCGCCGCGACCAGCTCCTGGTTCGCGAGCCGCGGCACCTGCCCCGCGAGCAGGGTGACCGTGAGATCCTCCATCGCGACAGCCGTCCGCACGAACGACTCCTCGCTCTCGGTCGCTCCGCGGAAGTTGAAGGAGGGTTTCGGATTCGCCTTCGCACCGAGGACGCTCTGGAGGATCTTCACGTGCGCCCGCTCGTGCGCGCCGAGCGTCTGCGCCCAGAAGGCACGGCGCTTCGCCATCTTGGCGATCGTCCCGACGCGCTCGGTCTCCGTGTAGAAGGTCGCCTGCAAGTGCTCGAAGGTGAGGTCGAAGTTGAGGATGCCAACGTCGTTCGTCTTCGCGTCCGCTGCGGGCGGCGCGGAGAAGGCGGCCAGCAACGCGCCGCTCCCGAGCAGCGCCGAGCGGATGAACTCCGCGCGGGAGGAACCGTGGACCCGGTCGACCGCCTCCAGGATGGCGCCGTCGCGGTCGAGCTCCTCGATCGTCATCCCGGCGTCGGGAAGAACGGGCTCGAGACGCTCACTCACCGGACCACCACGTTCGCCTTCTGCAGCGCGGCGCGAACCTGGCGCACGGACTTCGCGGGGTCGGCTGCGCGTGGGGCGGGGTGGACGCCGGCGATGTCGCGGATCCACGCCGCGTGACGAGCCTCGACGGCGCAGATCCGGGCAGCCTCCGCGACGACGCGCCGCGTCAGGTTTGGCCCCTGCCCGATGTATCCCGCCGTCGCTGCCTCCTCGAGCGCGACTGCGGCGGCCAGGAAGCGCCGTCCGTCGGAGGTCGTGTCGCCGAAGTCGACCGTCGGCCGCCGGCGCGCTTCGCCTGCGAGCAGCCGTCGCAAGAACGAGATGTGGACTCGCTCGTTCTCGTGCACCAGTGTCGCGTACCGGCGAAGCTCGCCCTCCAGGTTCGCGCGCTCGAGCGCCTCCCGGTAGAAGGCCGCCTGGACGTACTCGAGCAGAAGGAGGAAATTGAGGATCCGCCGGTCCTGCGCCTTCGAGGGAGCTGCAAGCGCGTCCAGCCGGGGAAGCCCGCGGACGACAAGCGCAAGCCCGGATCCTGCCGCGGCGACGAGCGCGGCGCCGCGGAGGAGCTTCGAGCGGGAGACTGGATCGGACTCGGGCGCCGCGACGAGGCGCACGTCGACTGCGTCGATCGCGCGCTCCTCGGAGGGTTCGCCGGGCGGCTGGCCCCGCCCGCCGTGCCGCAATGCGTCTTCCTGCTCGATGCAATCACGGTACACGTTTTTCTTGCAAACGGGTATGTCCGGACCGCTGTGGCGACGACCAGGCGCGTCATCACCCCGACCGGCGCGGGCGCGCCTGCGTGCGGCCGGCGCTCGTAATCGCCGCGGCGGTCGCCGCGGCCCTGGTCGCGCTCGCCGTCCTGGCAACGGTCGTCCTGCGCGATGACGATGGAGGGATGAGGACGATCGTCGTGACGACGGCCGTGCAGGAGACCGCGCAGACCGGGGAGGAAGCGGCGCCGCCGCCCCCTCCGCCGGCGAAGCCGAAGCCGCTTCGCCGTCCGCGCAACGGCGTCCTCTTCCGCGGAAACGGCGACCGCACGCTTCCGCCGCTTCGTGTCCGCGGCGAAGGGACGACCCTGCAGTGGGTGAACGACGGAGCGGTGTTCAGCCTCTTCAGCGAGGACGGCGTTGTCGTCGACTCGGTTGCCCGGCGCGGCTCGACCTTCCTCCGCGCCGGCCGGCACCGGCTCTCCGTGGTCGCCGCCGGGAAGTGGACGATCGCGATCCGGCGCGCGTCCGCGGGGAGGTAGCCGCAATGCGTGACGGCCTCGTGGCGGGCGTTCGCGTCGTCGCCTGCGAGACGGGTCTTGCCGGTCCGCTCTGTACCCGTTTGCTCGCCGATCTCGGCGCCGACGTGGTCAAGATCGAGCAGCCCGGCCGGGGAGACGTGACGCGTGGGTGGGACACGGTCGCGAACGGGATCTCGAGCGGTTTCGTCTGGGTGAACCGGGGCAAGCGAAGCGTCGAGCTCGACGTCAGGGACGCGCGCCGGCGCGGGGAGCTCGAGCGTCTCGTCGCGTCCGCCGACGTCTTCGTGCAGAACCTGACGCCGGGCTGGGCGAAGAGCGTCGGCCTGGACGAGGCGTCCGTCCGCCGGGTCCGTCCGGACGTCGTGTATGCGGAGATCTCGGGCTACGGCGCCGACGGCCCGTACGCCCACAAGAACGCGTACGACCTCGTCATGCAGGGCGAGACCGGTCTCATCTCGCTGACGGGCACGCCTGGCGAGCCGGCGCGGGTCGGTGTCTCCGCCTGCGACATCGGCGCGGGCTCGTACGCCGCCGTGGCCGTCCTGGGAGCACTTCTGCGCCGTGCGACGACCGGCGAGGGCGCCCACGTCGCCGTCTCGCTCTTCGAGGTCATGGTCGACTGGCTCGGATACTTCCCGCACCTTTGGTGGCACCGCGCCGAGCTACCGCTGCGCACGGGAATGCGCCATCCGCTCTTCTGCCCGTACGGCCCCTTTCCGGCCGCGGACGGCCTCGTCTCGGTCGCCGTCCTCTCACCCGCCCACTGGTCGGCGCTCTGCCGCGACGTCCTCGAGCGCGCCGAGCTCGCCGAGGACGAGCGCTTCGCGACGAACGAAGCGCGAGTCGGCGCCCGCGACCTCCTCGAGCCCCAGATCGAGGAGGCGCTGGCGGCCCGGCCCGTGGACGAGTGGATCCGGCGCCTTGACGCGGCCGGGATCCCGTGCGGGCGGGTGCGGGACGTCGGAGGCGTGATGGCACACCCGCAGCTCGAGCACAATCGCCTCGTCGCGGAGGTGGACTCGCCCGCCGGGTTGATCCCGACCGTCGGCGTCCCCTTCCTCGTGGACGGGACCCGCCCGGACGCCGGCGCTGTGCCGGACCTGGGCGAGCACACGGGCGAGCTACTGGGATAGGCGCTCGACCAGGCGACGCTCCTCCGGGTCGAGGGGCGGCCTCCTCCCGGCCTGGCCGTTCTCGCGCGTGCGCGGGGCTCGAGTCGCCGGGATGCCGACGTGGCCCGGCCTCGCGCGAGCGCGAGCCCAGGAGCGCCGCGAAGCGCGAGCGCCCGAACCGCCGAAGCTCCATGGGAGAATCTGAGCATGTCGGCGCTCGAGGCACCGGAGCTTTCGCCGGCGCGCATCGAGACCCGTGCGCGCGGGGAGAACTTCCCCGTCGTCTCGCTCCTGGCGCCGCGCGAGGCGCGGCCGCACCTGCGGACGATCTACGCGTTCGCCCGGCTCGTGGATACGCTCGGAGACGAGGCTCGAGGCGATCGGGCGGCGCTCCTCGACGAGCTCGAGCGGGAGCTCGACGTCCCCACGACCGCGATCATGCGCCGCGTGGCGGCGACGCGCGAGGCGTGCCGCCTCCCGCGGGAGCCGTTCGGGCGCCTGATCGAGGCGAACCGGATCGACCAGCACGTGACGCGGTACGAGACGTGGGCCGATCTCCGCGGCTACTGCACGTACTCCGCGACCCCCGTCGGCCGGCTCGTGCTCGGGGTTTACGGGCGGGCGGGCGACGAGGAGCTCGTCGCGCGCTCCGACGACGTCTGCACGGGGCTGCAGCTCGTCAACTTCCTCCAGGATCCTCCGCGCGACCTCGCCCTCGGTCGCGTCTACCTCCCGCAGGAGGACCTCCGCCGCTTCGCCCTCTCGGACGAGGAGCTTGCGGGCCCGTGGAGCGAGCGAGCGGCGGCCCTGCTCAGCTTTCAGGCCGAGCGAGCGCGGCCGCTGCTCGAGCGGGGGATCGCTCTGCGGGACGCCCTCGGCGGGAGGGCGGGCCGCTCGGTCGTCCTGTTCGCGCGCGGCGGCCTCGCCGCGCTCGACGCGCTCGCCCGCGCGCGCTGGGACGTCTGGAGCCGCCGCCCCGCGCCGGCGCGCGCGGCGCTCGTCGGGCTTGCGGCGCAGGAGCTCCTGGCGCGGTGAGCGTCGGCGAAGCGTACGCCGAGGCCGTCCGCGTAACGCGGCGCGAGGCGCGGAACTTCGCCTGGGGGATCGTCCTCCTGCCGCGTGCGAAGCGCCTCGCCCTGGCTGCCCTGTACGCGTTCGCCCGGCGCGTCGACGACATCGCGGACGATCCGCTGCTCGAGCCCGGGGAACGGCGGCGCCGCCTGGAAGACCTCGATCG
>JACVSB010000097.1 GCA_014534155.1 Thermoleophilia bacterium | reverse complement strand
GGCGAGGACGAGCGGAGGTTCACCGTCGTCGTCGCCGACACGACGGCCCCGAGTCTCGTCCCGCCCGCGCCGCTCGAGCTCGTCTCCGCGACGCCCGTGGCGCGCGACGACCCCGCCGTCGCCGCGTTCCTCGCGGGCGCGACCGCGTCCGACCTCGTGGACCCCGCGCCTGCGGTCATGTACGAGGCTCCCGCGTCCTTCCCGATGGACGGGACGGCCGAGGTGACCTTCACCGCGACTGACCGCTCGGGGAACAGCTCCAGCGCGACCTCGACGGTCACGGTGGCGGCCCTCTCTCGGCCGCCCGCGCCGCTCGACCTCCACGCCGCCCTGGGGAGCGGCCTCGTGCGGCTGGCCTGGCGCGTTCCGGCGGACGCCCAGGTCGAGCGATTCGAGATCACGCGAACCGCCCGCGACGGCGCCCCGGTGACGATCTACACCGGAACGGCGGCCACGTTCCTCGACCGGGGAGTGGAGAACGGGATCACCTACCGCTACGCGGTCTCGAGCGTGGATGCGAGCGAGATGCGCTCGGACGAGGTGCTGGTCGTGGCCCGCCCCGTGGCGTCGCGCCTGGTCACGCCGCTCGACGGCGCCCGCCTGGTGGCGCCGCCGCTCTTGCGCTGGACCGCGCCGGCGAGGGCGACGTACTACAACGTGCAGCTCTGGCGGAACGGACGGAAGATCCTGAGCGCCTGGCCCTCGTCGCCGCGCCTGCGCCTGCACGCGAGCTGGACCTACCGCGGCCGCACCTTCCGCCTCGTGCCAGGGACGTATGTCTGGTACGTCTGGCCGGGCTACGGCCGCCGTGCGAGCGCACGCTACGGGAAGGCGCTCGGACACCGGGCGTTCTTCGTGACGGGCTGACGCGCGTCGCCCGGCGCCCTCTCCGCGACCGGGGAGCAGGCGGCCGGTACCGTTCCCGGTGTGATCGTCGAGCGCACCGAGCATCCGTCCTGGCTTTCGAACGCCTACCTCGTGGCCGACCGGCCCGGCGGGCACGGGGTCCTCGTGGACGGAAACGGGATCGTGGCGCCCCTGCGCGAGCGCGCGGAGCGGGACGAGGTGGCGCTGACGCACATCCTGCTCACGCACGGGCACGGCGACCACGTGGAGGGAGTCGACGCGATCGCGGCCGAGCTCGGGATCCCCATCCTGCGCCACCCGGCGCTCGCGGAGGGCGACGTCGTGCGCTCCGGCGAGCTCGAGATTCGCGTGCTCGAGACGCCCGGGCATTCGCCGGACCACCTTGCCTTCGCCGTCGACGGCGAGTGCCTGACCGGCGACCTCATCTTCCGCCGGACGGTCGGCGGGACGCGCGGGGGCGGGCCGACCGGGTTCGGCGACCTCAGACGCTCGATCGACCGGATCCTCGCCCTGCCGGCGGCGACCGTCCTGCGCCCCGGGCACCGGGAGGCGACGACGGTCGACGAAGAGCGGGAGGAGAACCCGTTCGTCCGCGTCTGGCGCGGGGCCGACCCCGAGGGCGACGAGCCGTGCACGGTCGGCGGGCGCTCCGCCCGTCTTCTCCTCTGGGCTCCCGACTACGACGGAGGCCACAAGGCCTGGGTGCGCTTCGCCGACGGGTCCGAGGCGGTCGTGGGCGGCTCCCAGGTCGAGCGGCGCGCCTAGCGGCCCTCGGCGTCCTTCGCCGGAAAGAGCACCGTCGGGACGTCCTGCTCCGCCGGGTCGCGATGGCGAACGAGGACGTCGACGAGCGTGGCCAGCACGGCGGCGAGCGGGATCGCGAGCAGGACGGCGAAGCCGCCGAAGAGGATGGTCACTCCGGCGACCGCGACGAGGACGGTCAGGGGCGTCAGCCCGACCGCGTCTCCGAGGACACGCGGGATGACCACGTAGTCCTCGACCAGCCGGACGACGAGCACGACGAGGCCGGCGAGGACGGCGACCTGCAGCGAGTCGGTGACGCCGACCCCGACGGCGAACGTGCCGGCGGCGAGGGGGCCGATCACGGGGACGATCTCGACGACGCCCGCGAAGATGCCGAGCAGGAGCCAGAAGGGGAGGCCGATGGCCCAGAACGAGAGCGAGAGGACGGTCGCGACGAAGACGATGAGGAGGAGCTGACCGCGCACGTATGCGCCGAGCTTCGCGTCGATCAGGTCCCAGGTGTCGCGGACCTTCTTGCGGCGCGGGCGCGCGAGCAGGGACGTGAAGAGATCGACCGCCCGGTCGCGCTCGAAGATCCAGTAAGCGGCCGAGGCGAGCGTGAAGAAGACCCCGACGAGGACCTCGAACGCGGTCATCGTGATCTCCAGGGCGGGGTTGAAGGCCCGCTCGGCCACACGCTCCCTGCTGGGTAGCTCCTCGAGCCGCTCCTGCACGGCGAGCAGGAACTGCTGCTTCACGCCTCCAGACTCGCGCGTCGCCCGCTCGAGCTCGGACGTCGAGGTGGGGACAGCCTCGGCGATCTGGTCGATCGCCGTCGGGACGACGAAGGAGAGGAGCAGCGCGACCGCGGCCACGAGCGCGGCGTAGTGCACGAGGATCCCAATGCCGCGCGGGATGCGCCGCCGGCGGAGCGCCTCGACGCCGGGCCGCATCGCGGCCGCGATGATGAACGCGAGGAAGAGGGCGGCCAGAAGCAGCCTGAGCTTCCAGAGGACGAGGGCCGCCACGACGACGGAGACGACGACGAGGGCTGCGACGAACGCGCGGCGTGCGGTTTCGCGCATGTAGGGAGAATGCCGCGGCCGGCGGGCGGCGGCAACGGCGAGGGGAGCCGCGCCTAGAAACCGGCCTCGCGGACGCCGGTCGCGATGAGGAGAAGAACGATCGCGGCCA
Organism: Thermoleophilia bacterium; assembly: GCA_014534155.1. The sequence continues at coordinate 3,734 of JACVSB010000097.1, read as the reverse complement.
CGAGCAGCCGGTAGACGACGAAGAGCGAGTACGAGTGGCGACGCACGTAGCCGAGGAGGACGGAGATGGCGGCCAGCCCGCTCACAGCGGCGGCGATCGTGCCGACCAGGAAGGGGCCGCCGGATCCGGGCGGGAGGTCGGCGAGGAGGACGTCCGTGACGCCTTTCCAGACCACGGCTCCGAGCGTCGTGGGCAGCAGGAGGAGGAACGAGAAGCGGGCCGCGGAGTCGCGGTCGAGCGCGAGGAAGCGGGCCGCCGAGATGGTGACTCCCGAGCGCGACACCCCCGGCATGAGCGCGAGAACCTGCGCGAGCCCGATCGTGAGCGCGTCGCGGAGCCGAATGTCGCCGATCCGCCGCTCGGCGCGCGAGCGGTCGGCGATCCAGAGCACGAGGGCGAAGACGGCGAGGAGGATCGCGATCTGCCACGGCTCCCCGAGCTCCTCGACGATGAAGTCCTCGCCGAGCGCGCCCGCGAGCGCCGCGGGGACCGTCGCGGCCACGATGTACCAGGCGACCCGCTCGCTGGGCGTCTCGATCCGGCGGCGCGCGAGGCTTGCGAGTGCGGAGCGCACGAGCAGGACGACGTCGCGGCGGAAGTAGAGCGCGACCGCGACGAGCGTCCCGAGGTGGAGCGCGACGTCGAAGGTCTGGTTGAACGAGTCGTGGGCCTCCAGGTAGGTCCAGTTCGCGAGCCAGGGGACGAGGATCAGGTGGCCCGAGGAGGAGATCGGGAGGAGCTCCGTGGCGCCCTGGACGAGGCCGAGGACGAGCGCCTGCCAGCTCGAGAGAGCGCCTGGCTCCTCGCCCACGCGCGCGGCCGCCAGCAAAACGGCGGCGGCGAGAGCGGCGCCGGCACCCGCGTAGACGCCGACGCGGCTCATCCGGCCGACTATCGTATGCAACCCCGGTGAGCCGCAACGACGTCATCCTCACGGTCGTCGCCCTCTGCCTGATCGGGTTCAGTCTCGTCGTCTCGCTCCTCGTACCGCGGCGCAGGCCCGACTTCCCAGGGTCGAAGCTCGGTCTCTTCGCGCTCGCCTCGGTGCTCCTCGTCGGGGCGATGCTCGCGACGGTCGAGATCTACGGTGCCGAGGAGGGTCACTCCCAGACCCGCGAGGCCGGCAACGTCGAGGACTCCGGCGAGCCCGAGGAGGGAGGGACGGACACCTCCGCCACGGCCACCGGCGAGACGGGCGGCGGAACGACGGGCGAGACCGGCGGGGGCGACGCGGCCCGCGGGGAGCAGGTCTTCGCCCAGAGCGGTTGCGCGAACTGCCACACCCTGAAGGCGGCCGGCGCGTCGGGCACGGTCGGACCGAACCTCGACGAGCTGAAGCCGGACGAGGAAGCCGTCGTCGAGCAGGTGACGAACGGCGGCAACGGCATGCCGGCGTTCGGCGACCAGTTGACGCCGGACGAGATCGCCGCGGTCGCGGCGTTCGTCGTCGAGTCGACGCAGGGATAGCGGCCGCCGGGACCGGAAGGTGAGGCGGAGAGGGCGGGATTCGAACCCGCGACCCAGCTCGTCGCCGGGTACGCGATTTCCAGTCGCGCTCCTTAGGCCAGCTCGGACACCTCTCCGCGCTGCCGACATCGTGCCATACGGCCCTCGCCGCTAGAGCTCGTGGATCACGCGTCCTTCCATGCCGCCCGCCACGGTTACGACCTGGCCCGTCACGTGGCCCGAGAGCTCGTCGGAGGCGAGAACGACGATCTGGCGGGCGACGTCCTCGGGCGCTGCCACCTTCCGGAGCGCCATCGTCCGCGTCACCCGGCTCACCCGGTCGCGGTCGAGCTCGTCGCGCGTCATCGGCGATTCCGTCCATCCGGGGCAGACGGCATTCACGCGCGCGCGGGGCGCGACGCGGACGAGCTCGTTCTTGAGGCTGAGCAGGAGGCCGCCGACGAGGGCGGACTTGGCCGCCGCGTAGTCGGCGTGCCCGGCCTCGCCCACGAGGCCGGCGGTCGAGCCGACGATGACGAGGTTTCCGTGCCCCAGCCTCGCCACCTCGCCTCCGAACGCGCGCGCCGTCAAGAAGGTCGCGGTCAGGTTGGCGTCGATCGTCGCCCGCCAGCGCTCGAGCGAAAGCTGCCAGACCGGCCGGTCCTCCGAGGGCCAGACGCCGGCGACGGCTGCGCAGACGTCGACCCCGCCGAACGCGCGGCGAACCTCGGCGAAGACGCGGTCGACGTCCTCTTCACGGGTCAGGTCGCCGCCCGTGACCAGCGCCTGCGGCAGCTCGGCGGCCACCGCCTCGGCCCGCGCGCGACCGCGGTGATAGTGCACCGCGACCCTGGAGGCCTCGGCCGCGAAGGCGCGCGCCGTCGCAGCTCCGATCCCGCCGGACCCGCCGGTGACGAGAACGCGCTTCCCCGCGAGCCCGCTCTCCATCACACGGTTGCCGCGTTTGCCGCCGGAAGCCGCGGGAAGAGAGGTCTCGGCATGACCGCGATCGTCGTCGTCCTCGTCCTCACGGCAGTCCTCACGGGTGTCGTGACGGCAATCGGCGCGGGGCTCTTCGCGTTGATCGTAATCCCGCTCGGAATCGGCGTCGCGATCTGGCTCGCGCTCGCCGGCGGAACGCGGACGAGGCCGCGCGACGTTGCCCGGCGCGGCGCGGACCAGGGCGACTTCCTCGGCCCGGGCGGCGCCGACGACCCGACGAGCTGAGGGCGAGCGGGCTGTCCGGAAAGGGCTCGCGCGCCGGGTGCAGCTGCAAACCGGGCGCCGGCGGCGTCCTCACTCGCGCGAATATGCCTGCATATCCGCCTTCCCTGCGTTCTGGCCGGCGCGCGGTTTTCCCGTGCCCCGGCATCACGTAGGTTCCCGGACCGGCCCCTAGGAGAGCGGCGTCTCATCGAGCCGCTCCCGGAGGTCGGCGGCGGACTCGAAGACGTGCGCCGCCCCTGCCTGTCGAAGCTCAGCCGCACCGAAGCCTCCCGTGAGGACGGAGATCGTCGCTATCCCGGCTCGGCCGGCGGCCTCGACGTCCCAGACGGTGTCCCCGACCATGACGGCGTCGCGCGATCCCGCCTTGCTGAGCGCGGCCTCGACGAGATCAGGCGCCGGCTTCGACTCCTCGATCTCGTCCTTCATCGTCCACGCGTCCGCGATCTCGCGGGCGCCGAGCAGGTCGAGGAAGCGTTCGAGGTGCGACTGGATCGACGAGCTCGCGAGCACGACGGGATGCCCGCGCTCCTTCACCGAGGCCAGGAGGTTCGCTGCTTCCGGGAGGGGCTCGATCTCGTCGATCACCTCGTTGAAGAGCTCCTCCCAGCGGTCTCGGAGCCCGTCGCCGAGTCGCTCCTCGACCTCCTCGCCGGCGACGGCGCCGACGAACTGATCCCCTCCCATCCCGACGTGACGGTGCAGCCGCCAGAGGGGAATGACGAGACCGTGCTCGCGAAAGGCGCGGTACCAGCAGAGCGCGTGGTGGTAGTTCGTGTCGACGAGGGTCCCGTCGACGTCGACGATCGCGGCCGTGGGCATGCGGCGAGCTATACCCCGACGGGACGGGGACGAACACGAGCGCGCGCGGGCGACGCCGCAACGAGGTGACCCGGCGCCGCTCCACGTACCGCTCGCTGTCCTCGCTGCAGGCGGACAACCGGCGCTGCCGCGCCTGCGCCGACGCGGGGTTCCCGCTCGCCTCGCTCCCGGTCTTTGCCGGCCACGCCGGCCAGCGTGCGCTCATCGTGGGCCAGGCGCCGGGAGCGGTGGAAGGGGAGGAG
>JACVSB010000152.1 GCA_014534155.1 Thermoleophilia bacterium | reverse complement strand
GAGCGACCGCCGCGCAGGCGGGGCCGGGCAAGAAGTAGTCGCGAGCGACGTCGTCCCCCGCGAGCGGGAGCGGTCACGTGGCGAGGACGCGCGCGACGACCGCGACGTCGAGCCGCTCGATTACCTCGTCGGCCGCGCTGAGCCGTGTGGGGGCAAGGGTCCCGAGGACGGCGAAGCAGCGCATCCCGGCGGCCTTCGCGGCCGCGATCCCCGCCTCGGTGTCCTCGAACACGAGCACGTCCTCCGTCGGGATCCCGGCGTCCAGGCGCTCGAGCGCCCGCACGTACCCCTCGGGGTCGGGCTTGCCGTGCAGGACGTCGTCGGCCGAGACGACGAGCGAAAGCGCGTCAGCAAGCCCGGCCGCCTCGAGCACGGGCTCGATCTCGGCGCGCGCGGCGCCCGAGACCACGGCGACGGGGACGCGCTCGGCCGCATAGCGGACGGCCTCGCGAACGTGCGGCGGAACGGACGAGCCGTCTGCCACCGCAGCCCGGTAGCGCTCCACGCGCTCCCTGATCACCTCCTCGACCGCAGGATGCTCGCGGCCGAGCCACGTGCGGACGATCTCCGGGTCGGAGAGGCCCGCGAGCTCGTCGAAGTACTCCTGCACGCTCAGGGGCCGTCCGTGGGCGGCGAAGAGCTCTACGAAGATCTCGGCGAGGATCGGCTCGTCGTGCGAGAGCGTCCCGTTGAAATCGAAGATGAGGGCGCGCGCGCCTACTGGGCCTCCCGCCAGAGGGCGAACGCCGCCGCCGAGACCGCGTCCTCGAGCGAGCGCAGACCGTCGCCCACGGGGACGCGCGCGACCTCGATGTCCTCGTCAGCGTCGAGCACTCCTGGGCTCACGCCGTAGAGGCGCGAGGCGGCGTACGCGTGCACGAACTCCGTCGAGTAGGCCGGCGCCGCCCAGAAGCGCCCGAGCTCGCGCCACTCGAGCGCGCCCAGGGAGCACTCCTCGGCGAGCTCGCGCACGGCCGCTTCCGCCGGGCGCTCGCCGGGCTCGAGCTTCCCCGACGGGAGCTCGAGCACCGTCCGGCCGGCGCCGCGCCTGGTCTGGCGTACGCACACGAGCTCGTCGCCGTCGACGGGGACGATCGCGACGCTCTCGGGGTGCCGGATCAGCACTCCCGGAGCATAGGATCGGCGCGTGCGTCCCGACGACGTCGCCGAGCGCGTGTGGCCCGGCCGGCGCCGCCGCATCGAGCCTCTCGGAGGCGGGATCACGAACGAGAACTTCCGCGTCGACGTGGACGGGGAGCGCTACGTGCTGCGGATCGCGGGGCGCAACACCGACCTCCTGGGGATCGATCGCCGTGCCGAGCGCGACGCCACGCTCGCCGCTTCCCGCGCCGGCGTCGGGCCCGAGGTCGCCGCCTTCGTCGAGCCCGAGGGCTATCTCGTCACGCGCTTCATCGAGGGCCGCCCGATCCCGCCCGAGGAGATGCGCATGCCCGAGCGGCTCGGCCAGGCGGCCGCCGCGCTGAAGGCGATCCACGACGGCCCCGCCGTCCCGGGACGCTTCGACTCGTTCCGAATCGTCGAGGAGTATTCGGAGATCGCCGCGGCCCACGGCGTCGAGCGCCCGTCCGCGTACGACCGCGCGCACGCGCTCGCGCAGGCGATCGAACGAACGCGCCGCCGCGAGCACGAGCGCCCGTGCCACAACGATCTCCTGAACGCCAACTTCCTCGACGACGGCGAGCGAATCCGGATCGTGGACTGGGAGTACGCCGGCATGGGCGACCGCTTCTTCGACCTCGCGAACTTCTCCATCAACCACGAGCTCGGCGAGGCGGAGAACGAGCTTCTGCTCCGCGCCTACTTCGGACGGGCGAGCGAAGCCGACCGAGACGCGCTGACGCTGATGCGCTTCATGTCCGACTTCCGAGAGGCGATGTGGGGCGTCGTGCAGCAGGGGATCTCGGAGCTCGATGTCGACTTCGTGGCGTATGCGCACGAGCACTTCACGCGCCTCGAGCGAACGGCGGCGGACGCGGGCTTCCGCCGCGCGCTCGAAAGGTCTAGACCGTGACCGCCCGGCGCGTTACCTTCCCCGCACTGAGAGCGACGAAAGAGAGGCTGGGATGGCGACTGTCGGGGCGGCCGTAGAGCCGCAGGTCTTCGCTCGCCGAGCGTCGGGGCTCGTCCGGGTCATGTCACCCGCCTCGGCGTTCGCCTACAACGTCCTCACGATGGGGCTCATCTTCCCGTGGACGTACCTCTGGGGGCCGTTCGCGGCGCCCGGGGCGAACATCGCGCTCGGGATCGTGATCGCGATGGCGGCACAGATCTTCATCTCGCTCGCCTACGTCTGGCTCGCGTCCGCGATGCCTCGCTCGGGCGGCGACTACGTCTTCCAGAGCCGGATCCTCAGCGGGCCCGTCGGCTTCGTCTCGGTCATGAGCGGCTTCGTCATCTGGATCCTGCAGTGGGTCGCCCTCTCCGGCTGGCTGATGGCGATCCTCGCGCTCACGCCGCTCTTCCTCTCGCTCGGGGCGCACTATGACAGCAAGACGCTCCTCGACATCGGCACCTGGTGCCAGTCGGCCAGGGGGATCTTCACGATCTCCGTCATCCAGGCGGTCGTCGCGATGGTCCTCCTCGTCAGCGGGTTTCGAAACTACGTCCGCCTCCAGCGCTTCCTGATGACGGCGACGCTCCTTTCCTTCGGGATCATCATCGTCCTCTTCCTCATGACCTCGACGGACGAGTTCGCGCGGAAGATCGACGAGTACGCCGCCGCCGTGCAGGGGTCACGCGGCTTCTACGACTACCTGCTGAACGACGTCTCGCAGGCGGGCTTCCAGCTCGCGGTCGGCTTCAGCTTCCTGGGCACGCTCCTGATCGCGCCGATCGCGTGGACGAGCCTCCAGTGGGCGACGTACTCGGTCGAGCAGGGCGGCGAGATCAAGGCGGCCAACTCGGTGCGCCAGCAGATGTTCATCATGGTCGGGGCGACCGTCTTCGTCGGAGGACTGCTCGCGCTGCTGGCCGTCGTGGAGCAGCGCACGGTCGGGTCCGACTTCCTGCGCGCCGCCGGTGCCTCGTACTACGGCGGGGTCTCCGCCTCGGGCGAAGGGACCGGCTCGATCGCACCCTTCCCGAACGTCCTCGCGATGGCGCTCACGGCGTCCCCGGTCCTCCTCGTCCTGATCGCGCTCGGGTACATGGCGAACGCGTTCCAGGTCACCTGCAACTGCTACATCGGGATGACGCGCGTGCTGGTCGCGATGGGCCTCGACCGCACGATCCCGGGCTGGTTCGCGAAGGTGCACGGGCGGCTCCGCTCGCCCGTGAACGCGCACGTTGCTTACCTCGTGGCCGCGATCCCCGTGATCTGGGGCTACAACTACTGGGGCGACTGGGTGGAGCTGACGCTCGGGGTGACGTTCGCCTGCGGGTACGTGTTCCTGCTCTCGGTCGTCGCGGCTGCGCTCCTCCCCTTCCGCGCGCCGGAGGTGTACAAGGCGGCACCGCACAAGACCCTGCTCGGCCTGCCGGCCGTCACCGTCGTGGGAGTGATCGGAGCAGCCGCTGCGGCGGCGATGTGCGCCTCCTTCCTCTTCGCGGCGGACCTCGGGCTCTCGAGCGGGAAGGCCTACGCCATCGTGGGCGGCGTGATCGCCGTCTCGGCTCTCGTCTACGTCGCGATGCGGCTCTATAACGGAACCCGCGGGATCGACACCTCGTACGCGTTCAGGGCGCTGCCGCCGGAATAGGTGGAAGGCAACCGCGCCCTCCTCGACGAGGCGCTCGCCGTCGTTCGTGCCGCGAACGAGGCCGGGCTCCCCGTGCGCCTCGCCGGCTCCGCGGCCGTCCTCGCGCATGCGCCCCGGGCGGCGGCGTCGTACAGCGCGCTCGCGCGGAGGGTCGCGGACATCGACCTCGTCACGCGCTCGAAGGTGACGACGAGCGCGATCGAGGGCCTCCTCGTCCCCCGCGGCTACGAGCCGCTCTCCCACCACAACGTCTGGCATGGGGAGACCCGGCAGATGTTCGACCGTGAGGACGGTCTCCACATCGACGTCTTCCGGGACGAGCTCAACTTCTGCCATCCGATCGAGGTGAAGGACCGGCTGGAGGCGGACGACCCGACGATTCCGCTCCCCGAGCTCCTGCTCGCGAAGCTCCAGATCGTCGAGATCACCGAGAAGGACTTCCAGGACGTCGCGCTCCTCTTCCTCGACCACGAGCTGGGCCCGGGGCACGACGAGATCGACGGAGCGGCGGTCGCGCCGGTCCTCGCCCACGACTGGGGCTTCTGGTACACGGCGACCTCGAACCTCGAGAAGACGCGGGCCTACCTCGGGCGCTCGCCCTTCGCCGACGACGAGCGGAGGGACGTCGCGGCGCGGATCGCGGCGCTCGAGGCGCGGATCGAGGAGGAGCCGAAGTCCGGTCGCTGGAAGCTCAGGTCCAGGATCGGAACGAAGAAGCGCTGGTACCAGGAGGTCGAGGAGGCGCACCGATGAGGCTCGGGCGCCGCACGCGGAAGGAGTTCACGCGGATCTTCTTCGCGACCGACCTGCACGCGTCGAGCCGGAGCTTCCGCAAGTTCCTGAACGGCGCCCGGGTGTACGAGCCGCACGTGCTCGTGCTCGGAGGCGACGTCTGTGGGAAGGTCTTCACCCCGGTCGTCGACTCGGGCGACGGCACCTTCGCCGCGTCGCTCCACGGCGAACAGCGCCAGATCGAGGGAGAAGAGGCGCTCGCCGAGCTCCGCGAGGCGCTCGAGACGCAGGGCCACTACCACACGGTCCTCTCGCGCGGGGAGTACGAGCGGCTCGCGGGCGACG
>JACVSB010000020.1 GCA_014534155.1 Thermoleophilia bacterium | reverse complement strand
CCGGCCATCCAGAAGAAGCGCACGTCGCTCCCGGCGAGGCGCTCCTCGGCGATCGCGATCCACTGCTCGAGCCGCGCCGTGATCACGTCGCGGAAGAGCCGCTCGATCGCCTCCTCGTCCCCCGGGTCGACCGCGCCCGCAGCCGTGCGGTGGGGGTAGTACCCGGCCGCCGCGAGGCGTTTCTCGAGGTCCGCAACCTCCTCGGGCGTCCGCGCGACGACCTCGCGCCCGAGGAAGCGGGCGCGCACGGTGCCGTCCTCTCCCTCGACGAGCGGCACGATCATCTTCCCGGTCAGGTCGCCGCCGCAGATGACGACGTCCGCCCCGTAGTGCTTGCCTGCGTTCACGAGCTTGCGAAAGCAGCGCTCGCTCCCGTGCAGGTCGGATGCGAAGAAGACGCGGAACGAGTTCACCTTCTTTCGTCCGAAGAATCCCATGGAGCCTCGAGGGGAGGGTGACCGAGCGGGGCGCGCAGCCCGACGGCCTCTTCCCGACCCCTACTCCGGCGGCACCTCGCCGAACTGGGCCGAGAGCGGGATCTCGCGCTGGCGGGCGATGACGACCGCGACGATGTAGATCAGGATCGGTGCCGCCATCATGAAGGGGATCGGGCGCATCGCGTCCCAGGAGAGCGCGGGATCCTCCCCCCCGATCGAGAAGAAGGGCCGCAGGATCGACCACTCGATGAACGCGCTGACCGCGAGCGTCGCCCACCCGAGGAGCGAGACGAACGGGACCGTCCCGTCGAGCCTCTGGCCGATGAGCCAGAACGCAAGCGTCCCCATCGCACCGATCCCGACGATCGTCGTCACCTCGCCCCAGGTCCGCGACTCCGTCGCGGCGATCGCGAGGACGGCCGCGACGATGGTCACGGCGGCGGCGAAGACGACGGCGGCGAGCGCTGGGACACCGCGCTGCACGGCGGGCGGGGCAGCCCGGTAGAGCGCCGGACGGACGAGCGGGAAGACCATCCCCGCAATCCCGAGAACGATCCAGCCGACGAACCACCCGGTGATCGTGAAGGCGATCTGCGCCGTCCAGCCCGGCCGCCAGATGTCGATCACGAGGAAAAGCCAGCCCACGAAGACGACGGCCACGATGGCGAGCCAGGGAGCGCGGTAGCGCCGGTCGAGCTGGGCGAACTTCGTCGGGATGAGGCGGTCGAACGACCAGGCGAAGACGTTCCGGATCGGGGCGAAGGCGAGGCCGGCCGCCGAGATGAAGGTGGAGACGGCGAAGCAGAGCGCGAAGAGGTAGATGAGGACGGTTCCACCGCTCGTGAACGCCAGGAGGAGGGTCGGGAACGGCTCGCGCGCGGTTCCCAGGCCGGCGCCGAGCGCCGCTTCCACCTGGCCGTTCGTGTGGTGAGCAAGCGGATACGTGTCGGCACCGTCGAACCAGCTCATCGTCACGCCGTGCCAGAAGTTCGCTCCTGCGGTCGCGTAGACGAGCGTGTACGCCACGCCCCAGGTGATCATCTGGATCACGAGCGCTCCGAAGAGCGCGAGCGCCTGCGAGCGCGAGACGCCCCGGATCTCGCCGGCGATGTTCGCCGAGAACGTGGCGCCGAGGGTGTTCAGGACCACGTACGTCGCGCCTCCGAGGAGCGTGGCGAGAAAGGTGAACGCAAGCACGTCCGCCTCGCGGCCGTAGCCGATCACGGCGGAGGCGTCGATCCCGGTGAGGTTTCGCAGCGCGCCGACGAACTCGGACTGGGAAGTGGCGAGGACGGCGATCGCGAGGATGAGGATCGCGAGCCAGCTCGCGCCGATCGCGACGTAGGCGAGGCGCATCATCATCCGCGCGCCCTTGAGGAAGATCCAGATCGTCAGGAGCATGGCCGCCGTGCCGATGAGCGTTCGCACCCATTCGCCCTCGAACCACGTGCCGACGTTGACCAACCCCTCGTTGCCGGAGCGGATCCCGTGGGCGATGAAGCTGTCGGCCACGGACCACTTCAGCCACCAATCGGTCAGGAGCCCGAGCCACGAGATCGCGGTGATCGAGATCATCCAGTTCGCAAAGAGGCCGAGCGCCGGGTGCAGCGTCCGGCTGATGTAGACGTACTCGCCGCCGGAGCGCGGCATCGTGACCGAGTAGTACCAGTAGAGCCCCGCGATCGGGAACATCATGAGGACGGGCAGGACCCCGAGCGGTAGATACGCGCCGCCGTACGCCGCGAAGAGCGGGATGATGAACATCGCGTACACGAACGCGTAGAGCAGCCCCGGGTTCATCGCGCAGTACGCGAGCGCGTCCCGGCCGCTTACCTGACGCGTGAGGCCCGAGGAGCGGCGGATGAAGACGCCCTCGCTGTCAGCGTTCGCTGCCATCGATCATCCTCCCTTCACCGACGACGACGCAGGGAAAATCATCGCACGGTGACATCGGACGCCGCAAGCGAGGCGCCGGGAGGCGGCGGGTTCTCAGCCGGTATCCGGCGGGTGACCCTGGTGGGGGATCTGCTGCCAGTCGCCCCGGGTCTCGTCCTCGGCGTCGAAGGGCAGCTCGCGATCGTTCGTCGCCCAGAACTCGGGCCACGCGACCGTGATCGTGATGACGACGGCGGCGAGAACGACGAGGGGGAAGACTCCCGCGTTCACCGGCGAAGCGTACCGGCTGGCAGGTGACGCGAACGCTCGATTATCGTCCGCCGGCATGCCGGGCGAGCAGAAGCCGACGGTCGAGCAGGTTCTCGCCGACTGGGCCGAGGCGGGGATCCGCTACGTCCGCTTCGAGCTGCCCGACATGCACGGAACGAGCCGCTCGAAGACGGTCCCGCTCGAGCACGCGGCGGGCACCGCCGAGCGCGGGCTGAACATGTACGGCGGCGCCGTCGTGCTCGACACGCGCTCCGACGTGGTCGCGGGGACGCTCTACAACGAGGAGGTCGGCTACGCCGACCAGCGCCTGAAGCCGGATCCGGGGACGGCGCGAGTCGTTCCCTGGGCGGAGGCGACCGGCCGCATGATCTGCGACACCTTCTGGGACGACGGCCGCCCGCTGGGCGCGGCGCCTCGCCACGTGTTCGGCCGCGTGCTGGAACGCTGCCGCGAGCTCGGGTACGAGCCGCTGATCGGGATCGAGCCGGAGTTCTACGTGCTCGAGCGCGAGACGCGCCAGCGGCTCTTCGGCGGCTACCACATCTTCAACACGGTCCGGAACGCCTGGGTTCCGCTGATCCAACGCATCGTGGACGAGATGAAGGAGTTCGGCATCGACGTCGTCACGGCGAACTGCGAGTACGCCGGTTCGCAGTGGGAGATCACGTACGAGCCCGCCCGCGGCCTCGACGGCCCCGACCAGACCTTCACGTTCAAGAACGGCGTCAAGGAGCTAGCCCACGTGGAGGGCTTCCTGGCCACCTTCATGTCGAAGCCGTTCGCGGACTCGGCAGGCTGCGGCGCCCACAACCACATGGCGCTGCTCGACCTCGACGGCGGCGAGAACGCAATCGCCGACGAGAGCGGCGAGGACGGCCTGAGTCCGGTCGGCCGTGCGTTCGTCGCCGGCCAGCTCCGGCACGCTCGCTCGACCTACGCGCTCCTCGCCCCCACCGTGAACTGCCTGAAACGGCGCCGCACGCACACCTTCAGCCCGACGAACGTCTCCTGGGGCCCGGAGGACCGGAGCGCGCTCGTTCGAATCAAGGGCGGGAGTGCCGCGACGAGGCACGTCGAGAACCGTGCTCCCACCGGGCTCTCGAACCCCTACCTCGCCTCGGCCGCGCTGCTCGGTGCGGGCATCCTCGGCGTCGCGGACGAGCTCGAGCTCGAGCCCGCTGCTCGGCCGCCCGCCGAGGAGGACGAGTCGAAGCCCAAGCTCCCCGAGACGGTCGAGGAGTCGCTCCGGCTCCTGGAGGAGGACGAGAAGCTCGTCGAGCTCCTCGGCTCCGAGTTCGTGCAGGCGTACTCGGTCATGCGACGCCACGAGCTGCAGCGGTTCGGCGACCACGTGACCGACTGGGAGCGTGAGGAGTACCTGGAGCTGTACTAGCGCGGGCGGGGCCGGGCCGGCAGTGCGCGCCTAGACCGCGCGCTCGTAGCGCTCGCGCTCCCACTCGCTCACGCTCTCCCGCCACGCTCGGAGCTCCCACTCGCGCGAGGTGGTGTAGTAGCTCGCGAACCGCTCGCCGAGCTCGCGCTGCAGCACCTCGTCGGCGCGGAAGGCGCGCAGCGCCGCCTCGAGCGACCCGGGGAGCTCCGGAAGGTCGGGGCGCGAGTAGGCATCGCCCTCCACGGGCGGAGGCGGCGTCGCGTCCTTCCGCATCCCGTCCGCCGCCGTCGCCACCAGGCTCGCGAGGGCGAGGTAGGGGTTCGCGTCGGCGCCCGGGCGCCGACACTCGATCCGGCAGCGCTCCGGCCGCGCCGAGCGGATGACGCGGAGCGCGGCGGAGCGGTTCTCGACGCCCCAGCTTGCGTTCACGGGCGCGAACCAGCCCGGCAGGAGACGCTTGTACGAGTTGATGGTCGGATTGAGGAGGAGCGAGGCTGCGGAGAGGTGCTCCAGGATCCCCGCCACCGCCCGCTCGCACGCGCGTGATGCCGCGCGGCCTCCGCCGCCGGCGAACGCGTTCTCGCCGTCGCTCCAGCAGGAGACATGGACATGCCCGCTCGAGCCCTCCTCGCCGGGAGCCGTCTTCGCCAGGAAGCTGGCGCGCAGGCCGAGGGAGGCTGCCACCTCCTTGGCCGCCAGCTTGACGAAGGCGGCCTCGTCGGCGGCGCGCAGGCCGCGCCGCGCGGCGAGGTTGAGCTCCAGGAGGCCTGGACCCGCCTCGGTGTGGACCGCGGAGAGCTCGACGCCCAGGCCGGCGAGCGCTGGGCCGAGCCGCCCGACGAACTCGTGGTAGCGGGGGATCTCGACCAGGCTGTAGCTGATGCCGCTCGAGAGCGGCGAGCCTTGCGCATCCCAGAGGCGGAGCTCGTACTCGAACGCCGCCAGCACCTCGTACCCGAGCTCGGCCATCGCGGCGAGTGCGCGCCGCAGCACCTCGCGCGTCGAGAGCTCGCAGGCGGTGCCGTCGCGCCAGCTCGGCGTGCCGATGCAGATGCTCCATCCCGGCCGCCAGGCGAGCTCGTGCAAAGTGTCGAGGTCGGGGTGGACGACGAGATCGCCGGCGCCGGAGCGGACGCCGAGGTCCTCGTAGTCTGTGATCGGCGCGTCGACCGGGTCGAGGGCAAGGAGGAGGTCGGTCATGACCGCCCCGTCGCGAACCGCCCCTTCGAACGCGTCGCGGCTGAGCGCCTTGCCGCGGAGCGACCCGTTCAGGTCCGGCATGCCGAGGAGGACGTACTCTCGTGCCTGCTCCGCGGCCTTCTCGCCGGCCGCGGGCACATCCGAGACTTCGACCCCGCTCACGCGGCGAGAGCTCTCACGACCTCGCGCTCGACCTCGGCGAGCGTGTCCGCGAGTCGCTCGACCACGAGCGCGAGCTCCTCGTCGGTGCTCGTGAACGCCGGCGCCAGGAGCGTCTCGTCGCCCGTGTACCCGTCGGCGACTGAATGGGACGAGGCGACGAGGAGGCCGTTCGCGAGCGCGGTGCGGTCGACGAGCGCGGCCGCGTCCAGCTCGTCGGGCAGGAGCGATTCGCCGTCGCGCGGGTCGACGAGCTCGACGCCGAGCAGGAACCCGCGGCCGCGCACGCTCCGGACGAGGCGCCGGCCCGCGAGCGCGGAAGCGAGCTCGTCGCGAAGGCGCGGGCCGCGCTCGGCCACGTGCTCGACGAGGCCGTGCTCGACCAGCTCGTCGAGGACTCGCAGCCCCACCGCGCAGAGGAGCGGCGCTCCGTCCCAGGTGTGACCGTGCTCGAAGTTCTTCGAGCCGCCCGCGATCGGCTCGTACACCTCCTCGCGAGCGAGCATCCCCGCGAGCGGGGCGTAGCCCGCCCCCAGCCCCTTGCCGAAGGTGACGATGTCCGGCTCGAGCGGGAGCTGCTGGTACGCAAACCAGGAGCCCGTGCGGCCGAACCCTGTCACGACCTCGTCGAAGCAGATGAGGAACCCGTAGCGCTCGCGGCGCTCCGCGAGGCCGTGCCAGAACGCGTCCGGGGGCGAGTACCCGGGGAGGGCGGCGGCGCTCACCGGCTCGCAGAAGAAGGCCGCGATCGTGTCGGCTCCCGCTTCCGCGACCAGCCGGTCGAGCTCCGCGAGCGCCCGCTCGCCGGACTCGTCGAAGCGCCACGTGCTGGGAGCCAGGTGCAGGTGATCCGCGAGGTACGGGGTGTACGGCTCCTGCAGCGTGCGTCGGCCGGTCAAGGCGAGCGCGCCGAGCGTGGCGCCGTGGTAGGCCTGCCCGGGCGAGACGACGCGCCAGCGACCGCTTGCTCCCCGCTCGACGTGGTACTGCCGAGCCAGCCGGAGGGCGAGCTCGTTGGCCTCCGATCCACCCGTGACGAAGCGCGCGCGCGCCATCTCCGGCGCCGCGAGGGCGAGGATCCGCTCGGCCAGGCGCTCCTGGAGCTCGTTCGTGAAGTGGTGGTAGTAGACGTAGGCGAGTCGCTCGGCCTGCGCAGCCGCGGCTTCGACGATCTCGCCCCGTCCGTGGCCGAGGCACGCGACCATCGCGCCCCCGCCGCAGGCGTCGAGGATCTCCCGCCCCTCCCCGGTGTAGAGCCAGACGCCCTCGGCGCGCTCGACGAGCAGCGGCCTCACCTTCCCCTGCCGGGGAAGGACGCTCGACCCGGGCGCTGCCACGTCAGCTCTCACTGCATCCTCGCGATGGACGACGCGACGTCCGCATCCGGCGCCTTTCGGTCACGCCGGTTTCGCCGGCCGGGCGACCTGTTCGAGGAAGCGGTCGAGCAGCGCGAGGCTCGTGGCGCGCGTGGTCTCGCTCGCCGCGAGCGTCTGCTCGAGCAGCCGGTCGGGATCGACGCCGTGCTCGTCCAGCTCGTGGCGGTACGCCTTGACCCAGCTCTCCATGATCTCGGGTGTCACCTCCGGGTGGAACTGGACTCCCAGGCTTCGTCCGATCACGTAGGCCTGCGGGCCGACCTGGTTCTCTGCCACGACGCGCGCTCCAGGCGGCGGCGTGAAGGTGTCGAAGTGCCACTGGAACCACGGCCCCTCCGGGACGAGCTCCGTGTCCGTGCTGCCCACGGGGAGCCAGCCGATCTCCTGCTTCGGCGAGCGGAACACCTGCCCGCCGAGGACGCGGGCGAGGAGCTGACCGCCGAAGCAGACCCCGAGGATGGGGACGTCGTTCTCCGTGGCCTGCTTCAACAAGTCCATCTCGTGCGAGATCCACTCGAGGTCGTCCTGGTACGCCCCGAACTCCGAGCCGAGCGAGACGATGAGGGCGTACTCGCGGGGATCGATGTCATGCGGATCGCGCTCGTCGATGCGAAGGATCTCAACCTCGGCGCCCCGCTCTTCCAGCCACTGCTTGATCAGCCCGGGCGGCGTCGGCGCTTCGTGCTGGATGACGAGCGCCCTCCAGCGCCCGCCGGTCGTCGTCGGCGCCTCGCTCACCGCGCCCCCACGGGTGCCGACTGGAGACGGGATTCGACCGCCGCCCAAACGCGGCGTGCGGCCGCCGCGAAGCGCTCGACCATCTCGGCAAGCTCCCCGTCGCTCGCGGTGAAGGCCGGCGCGAAGAGCGTCTGGTCGCCCGCGTAGCCGTCTCCCGTCGGCTGGGTGGAAAGGAGGATCAGCCCGCTCTCGAGGGCGGTCTCGTCGATCTTCCCCGCGACGCCGAGCTCGGGGGGCAGGAAGGCGCCGTCGCGCGGATCGGCGTACTCGACGCCGAGCAGGAACCCGTGCCCGCGTACGTCGTGGACGAAAGGGACGTCGCCGAGCGCGTCCTCGAGCTCGTCACGCAAGCGGGGGCCGCGCTGGCGCACGCGCTCGACGAGCCCCTCGCGACGGAGCGCGTCGAGGACGGCGAGGCCCACGGCGCAGGAGAGCGGGGCTCCGCTCCACGTGTGGCCGAGCGGGAAGCTGCCGGAGCCCTGCGCGACCGCCTCGTAGACGTGCTCCCGGCAAAGGGCTGCGCCGATCGCCGTGTAGCCTGCACCCAGGCCCTTCGCCGTCGCGATCACGTCCGGGACGAGCGGAAGGTCGGTCGCCGCGAACCAGTTCCCGGTCCTGCCGAGGCCGGTCACGATCTCGTCGAAGCAGACGAGAAAGCCGTGCTCCTCTCTTCGCGCGGCGAGTCCCTCCCAGAAGCGGTCGGGCGGGCGGTGCGCCGGCAACGCGGCGGCGCCGATCGGCTCGCAGAAGAAGGCCGAGACCGTCTCCGGCCCGACCTGGGCGAGGATGCGGTCGAGCGCCTCGAGCGCCGCCTCGCCGGTCGGGTCGAAGCGGGACGTCGTCGGAGGGATATGCAGGAAGCTGGGGAAGTAGGGCGCCAGGGGTCCGTGAAGGCCCGGACGGCCCGTCAGCGCCAGCGTGCCGACGGTGGGGCCGTGGTAGGCCTGCGCCATGGAGATGATTCGCCAGCGGCCCGCCTCGCCGCGCTCCGCGTGGTAGGCCCGCGTGAGGCGGAGCGCCGCCTCGTTCGCTTCGGCACCTCCCGTGACGAAGTAGGCGCGCGCGAACCCTTCCGGCGCGAGGGCGACGAGCTCACGCGCGAGCCGTTCCTGGGCTTCGCTCGTCAGGTACTCGTTGTGCACGTACGCGACGCGCCGGGCCTGCTCGCGCGCCGCCGCGATTAGGTCGCGTCGTCCGTACCCGAGAGACGCCGCCATCGAGCCGCCGCTCATGGCGTCGAGGTACCGTTTTCCCTCCTTGTCCTCGAGCCAGACCCCCTCCCCGCGCACGGCGACGGGGTAGCGCCGGTCGAGCTCCGGCGGGAAGACCCTCGTCTCGCTGCTCGAAATGCCGGCCTGCGTCAGCGCCGCCTCCACGGAAAATAGGGAACGGAACGACCTCGAAGGACTAGACTAACCCGATCAGCGAGGGGGTCCAGGGGGCGAGGCGGATGGGCGCGACGACCGAGACGATGCAGCTCCTCGAGCCCGCGACTGAAGACGTGCTCGCGGAGCTTCCGCGCGCGGGAGTCGAGGACGCTGATGCCGCGGTCGAACGCGCGCGGAACGCGTTCCCCGGCTGGCGCGCGGTGGCGCCGGCGGACCGCGCGCGCCTGCTTCGCCGCGTCGCCGAGGCTGTGGAGGCAGCCGCCGAGGACCTTGCGCAGCTGGAGGCCCGCAACGTCGGCAAGCCGATCTCGGACGCCCGGGGCGAGGTCGCCATGGTCGCGGACACGTTCACGTACTACTCGGGCGCGCCGGAGCGGCTGCTGGGCGAGACGATCCCCGTCGCGGGGGGCGTCGACCTGACCTTTCGCGAGCCGCTCGGTGTCGTCGGGCTCATCACGCCCTGGAACTTCCCGCTCGCCATCGCCTCCTGGAAGGTCGCGCCGGCGCTCGCGGCCGGGAACACCGTCGTCCTCAAGCCCGCCGAGCTGACCCCGCTGACGGCGCTCGAGCTCGAGCGCCTCGCTCGGGACGCGGGTGTCCCGGAGGGCGTCCTGAACGTCGTCAACGGGCCGGGCCGCGTCGTCGGCGAGCGGATCGTCGAGCATCCCGACGTGGCCAAGGTCGCCTTCACCGGCTCCACGGCCGTCGGCCGCCGGATCGGCGAGCTCGCGTCGCGCTCGATCAAGCGCGTGACGCTCGAGCTCGGCGGCAAGTCCGCGAACATCGTCTTCGCCGACGCCGATCTCGAGCGCGCGGCCGCTGCCGCCCCGTCGGCCGTGTTCGGGAACGCCGGGCAGGACTGCTGCGCGCGCTCGCGCATCCTCGTCGAGCGGCCTGCGCTCGACGCCTTCCTGGAGCGCCTAGAAGCGGGGGTCGCGGCCCTTCGGGTCGGCGACCCGCTCGCCGACGAGACGGAGATGGGGCCGCTCATCTCCGCGGCCCAGCGGGAGAAGGTGGCCTCGTACGTGGAGGACGGCGCGCCCGTCGCGTTCCGCGGCCCTGCGCCGAATGGGCCGGGGTTCTGGTTCCCGCCGACCGTGCTCTCGCCGATCTCGAACGACGACCGCGCGGCGCGGGAGGAGATCTTCGGCCCGGTCGCCGCAGTCATCCCCTTCGACGGCGAGGACGAGGCGGTGCGGCTTGCGAACGAGACGATCTACGGCCTCTCCGGGTCGATCTGGACGCGCGACGGGGCGAAGGCGCTGCGGGTCGCCCGCGGCCTCGAGACCGGAACGCTCTCGGTCAACTCGAACACGTCCGTCCGCGTCTCCACCCCCTTCGGCGGGTTCAAGCAGTCGGGTGTCGGCCGCGAGCTCGGCCCGCGCGCGCTCGACTACTACACCGAGCTCAAGAACGTCTTCATCGCTACGGGCTAGGCCTCGACAACGCCGCGCCGGCGGGCGCGAAGACCTACGCTGTGCGGGATGGCGCGCCTGTACGCGGCGACTGGGGACGGGATCGGGCGGCTCGACGAGGCAGACGACGGGTGGTCTCTCGAGCTCTCCCTGCTCGGAACCGGCGCGCAGTGCCTTGCGGTCGATCCCCGGGATCCCGACACGGTCTATGCCGGGCTGCGCGGGGGAGGGGTCCGGCGAAGCGAGGACGGGGGCCGGATCTGGAGCGACTGCGGGCTGCCGGAGCCTGAGGTCTTCTCGCTGGCGGTGAGCCCGAGCGACGGCGCGGTCTACGCGGGGACGGAGCCGAGCCGGCTCTATCGAAGCGATGATGGCGGTGCCGGCTGGCGCGCGCTCGACGGCCTCCTCGCGCTTCCCTCCCGGCCCACGTGGAAGTTTCCCCCCCGCCCGTGGACCTCGCACGTCCGTTGGATCGCGCCGAGTCCGCACGAGGCGGGGCTCCTCCTCGTCGGGATCGAGCTCGGAGGCCTCATGCGCACGTCGGACGGCGGCGAGACGTGGCAGGACCATCGTCCGGGCGCGCAACCTGACGTGCACTCGCTCGCCTGGCACCCCCGCGCACGCGGCCGCGCCTACGAGGCGGGCGGCGGCGGCGCTGCCTACAGCGAGGACGCAGGGGAGAGCTGGCACCCGGCCGACGAGGGCCGTGACCGCCACTACACCTGGTCCGTCGCGGTTGATCCGGAGGACGCGGACCTCTGGTACGTCTCCGCCAGCACCGGGCCGTACGCCGCCCACGGCGGCGGCGACCCGCAGGCGCGCATCTACCGCCGGCGCGGCGCTACTCCCTGGCAGGCGCTCTCGGGTGGGCTTCCCGACCGCCTGCCCGGCATGCCCTACGCGCTCGTCGCCGCGGACGGGCGCCTGATCGCGGGCCTCTCGGACGGCGAGGTCTGGGAGAGCCGTGACCAGGGCGAGCGCTGGCGCCGGTGCCCGGTACGCGGCGCGTCGCTCCCGGCCGTGCGTGCCCTCGCCTTCGCGGGCGCCTGAGGCGGGTCAGAGGGCGGCTTCGACCCGCGCGGCGGCCTCGTCGATCGCGGCCTCGTCCATCGGCGTCGAGACCGCGGCGAGGCCGCTCGGCGTGACGAGGAGCCCGGCCTCGTACAGGCGCCACCAGCGCTCGGGCGCCCCGGCGAGCCCGTCGAGGTAGAGGAGCGAGCCCCGCCCGCGGACCTCCAGCCCGAGATCGGCGAGGTTCCCGCGCAGGCGCTCGCCGAGGCCCGCGATGCGGGCGATCTCGTCCTCGTCGAGGAGCTCGAGCGCGGCCTGGCCCGCGCGCATCGAGACGGGGTTTGCCGAGAACGTCCCGCCGTGAGGGACGGCGCCGTCGCGCGACGGGTCGAACAGGTCCATGATCTCGGCCCGCCCGCCGAAGGCGCCGACCGGGAACCCGCCGCCGATCACCTTCCCGAAGGCCACGAGGTCTGCCCCGATCCCGTAGTCCTCCTGGAGGCCTCCGGCGGCGAGCCGGAACGTGACCACCTCGTCGACGACGAGCACGATGCCCCGCTTCGCCGTCTCCTCGCGGACAAGCCGCGCGAAGCCGGGGGAAACCTCGCGGAGGCCGTCGCGGTGCGGCATGAGGTCGAGCAGGACGCAGGCGAGCTCCCCTCCGCGCCCCTCGAGCGCGGCGAGGAATGCCGCCTCGTCGCCGGCCGGAACCGAGAGGACATCGTCGTGGACGCTCGCCGGGACGCCGTCGGCGGGCTCTTCCACGACAGCGTCGTACGTGCCGTGGTACGAGCCGCGGAAGCGCAGGAGGGCCGCGCGGCCCGTCGCGGCCCGGGCGGCACGAACCGCCATCATGACAGCCTCAGTCCCCGAGCTCGTGAAGCGAACCCGCTCGACCACTCCGACCCGCTCGGCGAGCGTCTCGGCGAGCGCGATCTCGGCCTCGGTGGGCAGGCCGAATGCGGACCCGCGGCGGACAGCCTCGGTCGCGCAGGCCACGATCGCCGGATGCGCGTGGCCGTGCACGAGAGCGGTGTAGTTCCCGTGTAGGTCGACCAGCCGGTGGCCCTCGGCGTCGACCAGCTCGTAGCCCTCTCCCCGCTCGGCGTACGGCGGGTGCGGAGGGACGAACAGGGTCGTGCGGGTGTTGCCGCCCGGGAGGACGCGGCGGGCGCGCTCGGCGAGACCGGCAAGCGGCGCGGTCGCGGTGTCCATGCCGCCAGCATAGGTCTTGTCGTACGTTGCAGACGGTACTAGACTCGTGGCACGTGAAACGTGGAGTGACGGAGAGCGGCGCCTCGGCGGAGAGCGAGAGGAACGTCTTCGCAGTGCGGGCGCTCCTGGGAGCGACAATCGCAGCCCTCGCCGTGCTCGCGCTCGCCGGGCCTCCTCCAGCGAGGGCGCAGGCCGTTGGCGGCGTGCTCCTGTGCGAGCCGCCCGCCGGGATCGGCTGCGTCGTCTGGTACGGCAACTACTTCCACCCCGCCGAATGCGACATCGAGTGGCCGATCACGGGGCTCGTGTCCGGCCCGTTCACGTGCCGGGCGATCTTCCACACGACTCCGGTGACCGAGCGGAGCGTGTACCGGAACGCAAGCTGCGAACTGATCGGCGGCGGCCACCACGACACGGCCTTCCTCGCCTACCGCTCGAGCAAGGCGGTGATCCTCGCCGAGCCCGGCGGGACGACGATCCACTGTCCCAACGCCAAGGCCGGCTAGCGCGCGTCCAGCACGCCGCGGCCGCACGCTCGTCGGCTCCGGCCGCTCTCCTGCCGGGGTCTGGAATGCCCGTCGGACCGGACCCGTTTCCCCCGGTGTGGGGCGCACGCGAGTCGTCCGGGTTCTCGTCCGCTTTCGCGCCGGGCCGACCTGGACGGGCGGGGCCCCCGAGGCGCAGCCCGGCTGGGACGAGCACGCGGCGTTCGTGGACGAGCTCGTCGCACGCGGGACCATGGTCATGGGCGGGCCGTTCGCTGACTCCTCAGGCTCGGTGATCGTGCTCGAGAACGTCGGCGAGGACGAGGCACGAGAGCTCGTGACCGGGGATCCGTTCCTCGAGAACGGCGTCTTCGCCCTCGACGACGTGCGGGCCTGGAACGTCTACGTGGACGAGCTGACGCCGACGGCGTAGGCAGACCGGCGTACGCGGCGCTCGTGCGCGGTCGGAGGGCCCGCGGCGGGCGCAGGGCGCCCGAGCGGGCTCCCGACCTCGCCCGGACCCTCGTCGTGCGGGTCGCGGTCGACGCGTTGGTCGTCGTCGCCGCGGCGCAATACGCCGCTGCGAAAGCAGGACCGCCTCCCGCTCGTCGAGCTCGCGCAGCGCTCTGCGCTCCTCCGTGAGGGTGGGCAAGCACTTCGACAGGGGATTCGACTACTTCGCGGGCAGCGAGCGCGCGTAGTCCCGCCCGCGCGCCACCCACGCGGCCAGCTCCCCCTCGCTGCGGAGATCCTCAGCGTCCACGCGCAGCCACCCGGGCATCGCTCGGCCGCGCATCTCCATGACCCGCGCGTTCGTGGCGGCGACGAGGGCGTCCGAGGCCGCAGGATCGACGCGAAAGAGTGCGCCGCCCTGCCCGCT
>JACVSB010000385.1 GCA_014534155.1 Thermoleophilia bacterium | reverse complement strand
CGGAGCGCGCCGCGCAGGGCCTCCGCGAACGAGCGCGTGTCCACGTCCACCTCGCGCTGCGTGACGAAGGACTTCTTGTCGCGGTGGAGGAACTCTATCGGGTCTTCGATGGTGATGACGTGGCCGCCGCGCTGCGAGTTGATGTGGTCGATCATCGCCGCCAGCGTCGTCGACTTGCCGGAGCCCGTGGTGCCGGTCACGAGGATGATCCCGCGCTCCTCGTCGGCCAGGCGGCAGATCACCGGGGGCAGCCCGAGATCGTCGACCGAGCGGATGATCATGGGGATGGCGCGCATCACCAGCGAGACCGCCCCCCTCTGGCGGAACGCGTTCACGCGGAAGCGGGCGAGCCCCGGAATCGAGTGGGCGAAGTCCACCTCGTTGTCCTCCTCGAACTCACGCAGCTTCTGGGGGTCCTGGAGGATCTGGCGGAGCACGCCCTCGGTGTCGTCCGGGGTCAGCCGCTCGCCGCCCTCGAGCGGGCGCAGCCGGCCGTGGGCGCGCATCAGCGGCGGGGCCGGGACCTTGAGGTGGAGGTCGGAGCCCTCGGCGCGGAGGAGCTCGTGCAGGGCGGCGTCGAGGTCGAACATCCTCCGGCTCGGGATCGGCGGAGTCAGGTGGCGGCTTGAGCGGCGACGCGGAGGGTGGACGCCGCCTCCTCCGGGCGCTCGTCGAGCCGGCGGTCAGGGTCACACGAGTGACCCGGCCCGCGCCGGGAGGGTCGGCGGCCGGGCGCTCGGGGTGGGGCGCGGATCGTCCCGGACTACGCGACGTCGCGGAGCTTCTGGGCCTCCGCGAGCGACTGGAGCTTCTTGAGCGACTGGTTCTCGATCTGCCGGATCCGCTCGCGCGTGACGTTGAAGGTCCGCCCGACCTCGTCGAGCGTGCGCGGGTGCTCGCCGCCGAGCCCGTAGCGGAGCTCGAGCACGCGGCGCTCGCGGTAGGAGAGGTTCTCCAGCGCCTCGCGCAGCGCCTCCTTGGTGAGGATCTCCGCCGCCCGCTCGTACGGCGACTCGGCGCGCTCGTCGGCGATGAACTGGCCGAACTCGGACTCCTCCTCGTCGCCGACCGGCTTCTCGAGCGAGACCGGGG
>JACVSB010000288.1 GCA_014534155.1 Thermoleophilia bacterium | reverse complement strand
TGCGTGCAGTGCGGCGCGATCACGGCGAAGGGGGGCCGGCTGACGCCGCCGGAAGGCGGCTCGGGGCCCGAGTACTCGCTGATGTGAGGGGCGCGCGCGCGCAGGGACGTGCGCTGCCGACCTTCGACGACGTGCTCCGGGCGTCGGCTGCGGTGGGGAACCGCCTGCACAGGACGCCCACGTTCTCGTCAGCGGCGCTCACTGCGTCGACCGGGGCGCGCGCGTTCCTGAAAGCCGAGCTCTTCCAGCGGACGGGTTCCTTCAAGCCGCGCGGGATCCTGGCCCGGATCGCGTCGCTCACCGCTGAGGAGCGGAGCCGGGGTGTGATCACGATCTCGGCCGGGAACGCCGCCGCCGCGGTCGCCTACGGGGCCGCGGCCGAGGGCATCGACGCGCTCGTCGTCATGGCGCGCGGGGCGAGCCCGCTCAAGGTCGCGGCCACACGCGCCTACGGGGCGGCCGTCGACCAGGAGGCCTCCGACGTGGAGAGCGCCTTCGCGCGCGTGAGGGAGCTGCAGGCGAGGAGCGGGCGCGCGTTCGTGCACCCGTTCGACGACGCCGTGGTCATCGCCGGCCACGGGTCGCTCGGCCTGGAGACCGTCGAGGACGTCCCCGATCTCGATGTCCTCGTCGTTCCCGTCGGCGGAGGCGGGCTCGTCTCGGGCGTCGCGCTCGCCGCCAAGGCGGTGCGCCCCGATGTCCGGATCGTCGCGGTCGAGCCTGAAGGCTCGGCGGCGCTGAAGCTCGCCCTGGAGGCAGGACGCCCCGTCGCCGTCACCCCCGAGTCGATCGCGGACGGCCTGAACGCCCCGGTCGCCGGCGAGATTTGCCTGGCCGTCTGCCGGGCCCTGGTCGACGACGCGACCACGGTGAGCGAGCGGGAGATCCGCGAGGCCTTCCGATTCCTCTACCTCCGCGCGAAGCTCGCCGCGGAGCCTGCGGGCGCGGCCGCGACGGCGGCGCTGCTCGCCGGCAAAGCAGGGGACGTGGAGGGGAAGACCGTCGTCGCTCTTGTCTCCGGAGGCAACGTCTCGGCCCGGACCGCCTCTGGTATCCTCGCGGAGGATGAAGGCTGAGATCCATCCCGAGTACGTCGTCGCCACCGTCACCTGCTCCTGCGGCAACACGTTCCAGACGCGCTCCACGAAGCCGGAGCTCCACGTCGAGATCTGCTCCGAGTGCCATCCGTTTTACACGGGCAAGCAGAAGCTCCTCGACACGGGCGGCCGCGTCGAGCGGTTCCAGCGCCGCCTCGAACGCGCGGCTGCGGCGCGACGCTAGCGCCCCGCCGGTGCGCGGGCGGGCTAAGGAGTCGCCGCGCCCGTCCGATACTGGACGCGTGAGGCGACGAGCGCTGACCCTGATGTCGAGCGCGCCGATCGGCGGGCAGGCCGTCCTCGAGGGCGTCATGATGCGCGGGCCGTCAGCGTGGTCCGTCGCGGTACGAAAGCCCGACGGCGACATCGCCGAGATCAACCGGCCGATCACCTCGTTCTCGCTCCGTCATCGGTGGGCCCGGCTGCCCGTCGTCCGCGGTGTGATCGCGCTCGGCGAGTCGCTCGCGATCGGCTTTCGCGCCCTCGCGATCTCGGCGAACTACGCCGCCCAGGAGGAAGGTGAGGACGGGGAGGAGATCCAGACCGAGCTGACGCGCGGCCAGCTCCTCTTCGCCTTCGGCCTCGCCATCGGGTTCGCGCTCGTCCTCTTCAAGGTCTCGCCGGCGCTGATCACGAACTGGCTGCCGATCGAAGGCACCGCCGCCTTCGTCGTCGTCGAGGGCCTCATCCGGGTCGCGATCTTCATCGCCTACCTCCTCGCGATCTCGCTCCTGCCCGACCTGAAGCGGGTGTTTCAGTACCACGCGGCGGAGCACAAGGCCATCAACGCACTCGAGGCGGGCGACGACCTGACCCCGGAGCGCGTCCAGCGCTACAGCCTCCTGCACGTGCGCTGTGGAACGGCGTTCCTCCTCTACGTCATGGTGATCGCGATCTTCGTCTTCGCCTTCTTCGGCCGCCCCGACTGGCAGTGGCTCATCGCCACGCGCATCCTGCTCCTCCCCGTAATCGC
>JACVSB010000367.1 GCA_014534155.1 Thermoleophilia bacterium | reverse complement strand
TGCACAGTCACAACCTCCCGGACACGCTGACCGTGCTCGCCAACGGGCTCGTGGACGGGATGCCGGTCGTCCACGACGTCCACGACCTGCAGAGCCTGCGCCGGACGCCGTACGAGAACGGCTTCGCCCAGCCGCGAGACGCGGGGGAGCTGGAGCGCGCCGCGGTGGAGGAGTCGGCCGCGCTCGTCACGGTCTCCGACGAGCTCCTGGCCGAGCTCGCCCGCCGCTACCGCCTGCCCCAGAGGTCGCTCGTCTTCCCGAACTACGCCCTGGCGCGCGATCTCCCTGCCGAGCTCCCCGTCCGCCCCCCGCCCGACGCCTCCCGTCCCCGGATCGTCTACGAGGGGACGCTGTCCACGAACGGCGGCCACTACGACCTGCGCGAGATCTTCCGCGCGCTCGTCGAGGAGGGGGCGACCCTCGATGTCTACCCAAACCGCGCCGTACCGGAGTACCACGCGCTCGCCGGACGCCTGCCGGGCCTGACGGTGCACGAGGCGCTGGAGCCGGCCGCGCTCCTGCGCGTCCTTCCCCGCTACGACTTCGGCTGGGCCGGCTTCAACCAGGCGCTGAACAAGGCGCACATCGACACGGCGCTCCCGAACAAGCTCTTCGAGTACCTCGGCTGTGGCCTCCCCGTCCTCACGCTCGAGCACGAGGCGATGCGGCGCTTCCTGGAGGAGCGGGCGGTCGGGATCGTCCTCCGCGATCCGCACGACCTGCGCGCCGAGCTCTCGCGAAGCGACCTGGAGGCGCTCCGCCACCGAGCGGCGGAGACCCGCAGGGACGTCACCGTGGAGGCGAACATCGCCTCGCTCGTCGCCCTCTACGCGGCCGCGACCGGCGTGCCGCTGCACGGTGCGATCGAGGGTCGGGAGGTCGAGAGCGCGAGGTAGCGTGAGCGCGGCCGGTGCGCCGCCTCCTGCCGCTTCGCCTCCTGCCCCTCCGTCTCCTCCCGCTCGTCCTCCTCGCCCTCGTCGCCGCCTCCTGCCGCGGCGAGGAGCACGGACCCACTCCCGCCTCCACGCGCGACGCCACCTACGTCGACCGCGACGGGGACGGGTTCCTGGAGCGCGGCCCCGGCGAGCCGCTCGTCGCCCGCACGGAGCTCGCGCAGCCCGCCCGCCCGGGGAAGGAGCTCGTCACGTTGGCCCAGATCACGGACGCCCACGTCGTGGACGAGGAGTCGCCCGCCCGCGTGGAGATGCTCGACCGGATGGGCGGCCAGTTCACGTCCGCCTTCCGGCCCCAGGAGTCGCTCACGCCCCAGGTTCTGGACGCGACGGT
>JACVSB010000363.1 GCA_014534155.1 Thermoleophilia bacterium | reverse complement strand
GTCATCACGGTTGGCCATGCGCGAAATTGGTTTGTCGAGCGAATTGCGCGGGGTGAGGACGCGGAGATCATGCGCCGGGTCGCCGCCGGCGAGACGCCCTCCGAGATCCTGCCCGATCTCCCCGTCGCGCCCCTAATCCACGAGGGCGTCGCGCGCTACGAGCGGGCGATCGAGCTCTTCGAGCAGATCGGCGACCGTCGCGGCCTCATGTCGGCGATCATCGCCAGGGCCTACGTCAGCTTCGGAGTCGAGATTCACCTCCTCGGCGCCGCGAAGCGGATCGAGGAGATCCGGAGACTGGCGATGCAAATGACGTCGCTCACACGCGAGAGCGAACGGGCGATGGCCCAGGCCCAGATGCTCTACGGCGTGCAGGTCTTCGCCCACGCGAAGGTGGTTCCCGACCTTGCCCTCACGCGCGGCGAGGAGGCCCACCGACACGCGCGCATGCTCGGCGACCGCTCGCTCGAGTTCGCCTCCGCCGTCGGCGTCGCCATGACGCATCTCGAGCTCGGCGACGTCGACCAGGCGAGGCGCTGGCTCGACCGCGCGGCCGAAGCAGCTGCGGCAGCTCCGACTCCGCTACGGGCGCGCCAGCTGGAAGTCGCGCGGGGCACGGTGCAAGCGGCGACAGGCAACGCGACGGCGATGCGGGAGCATCTGGAGCGGGCGCTCCGCCTGGCGACGGAGCAAGGGCGACCCGCGGCTCGCGCAGAGGTCCTCGCCGCGCTCGCGCTCGCGGCTGCGCTGCTCGGTGCCGAGCGGGGCGACGAGGAGCTCCTGACGCTCGCCGAGCGGTCGGCGAAGGACGCGAAGGAGCTCGTCCAGGTACTTCCCGGCCACCCGCCGTGGGGAGCCGCGGCGAACTCGGCGCTCGCCCAGGTCGCGCTCGCGCGCGGGGCGCCGGACGCTGCCGCCGAGGCCGCGCGGTCTTCGCTTCAGTTGATTGCCGACGCGCATGTCGAGGACCCCCTCCTGCACGTCGTCCTGCCGGCTGCCCGCGTCATCCTCAGCGCCGGAGCCGAGGAGGAGCGGGAGGCCGTGCAGCGCGAGCTGCGGATGACGGCCGCGCTCATCGCGCAGCGGATCACGGACGAGAGCGTCCGCGCGCAATGGTTTCGCGGACCGGTGGGCCGGGAGCTCTCGAAGCTCGCCGGCGGGCCGCCCGAGGCCGGCGTGCGAGAGCGGGCAGACGGAGACGGCCGCGCGGCTGCCCAGCTCGGCGACGACGACACCGGTCTCCTCTGGCTCTTGATCGAGGGGTGGACGAACCGCGAGATCGCGGACGAGCTCGGGGTGAGCGAGGAGGCCGTAGGACGGCGGCTCGCCGAGATGTACGCGAGGATCGG
>JACVSB010000327.1 GCA_014534155.1 Thermoleophilia bacterium | reverse complement strand
GCTGAACAGGCTGGCCGGAGCGCAGACGCGCTGGAGCGGGGCGGTCACGGGGCTTGCGGTGCTCGTCTTCCTCCCGTTCGCGTCGCTCGTCGCCCCGCTTCCGCAGGCCGTGCTCGCGGGGATCGTGGTCGGGGCCGTCGCCGGGCTCGTCCGGATCCTGCCGCTGCTCCGGCTCGTCCGCTACTCGCGAGGCCAGTTCGGCGTCGCGTTCGCGACGTTCGCGCTCACGCTCGTCCTGGCGCCCCACGTCGAGCGCGCGCTCGTCGTCGGCGTCGGGCTCGCCGTCGCGCTCCACCTACGCCGGGAGCTTCGGCTCGAAGTGGAGAGCTGGACAGAGGAGCGCAGCCTCCACCTGAGGCCGCGGGGCGTACTCTGGTTCGGCACCGTGCGCCGCCTCGAGGACGCCGTCCTGGGCGCCCTCGGCGATCATCCGCAAGCGGAAGCGCTCGTCGTCCACCTCGACGGCCTCGGCCGGATCGACCTGACGGGCGCCCTCGCGCTTCGCGCGCTCCTCCGGGACGCGCGCGCGGCCGGCGTCGCGACGGAGGTCGCGGACGTGCGTCCGCGCTGGCGAGGCCTCGTCGCGCGGGTCGTCAAGCGCGACGAGGACCCGCTCGCGTAGCCCGGCTCCCCCCACTTTCCGGCCGTGTTCGGGGTCAGACCCCGGACACGGCGCTGCGCGAGCCCTCGCCGGGCCTGCGCCCGCGGCCTCCCGCCCTTCCTCGGCGTTCGCCGCCGGTCCCCCCGCCGCGGGGCCGCGGGGGGAGCGCGACTCATCCGCCGCTGATGGCCGCGACGACGTCGATGCGCGAATGCGAGTGGACCGGCGTCTCCAGCGCGGCCCGCTCCCGGTCGACGTAGACGTTGATGTGCGGGCGAAGCGCCGGCCCGGGCTCGCAGAGGCGGTCGCGCAGGCCCGGCCAGCGCCCGTCGAGCCGGTCGAGAGCGTCGGCGACGGTTGTCGCCTCAACCTCGAGGCGGCGCGGAAGGTCGCGGAAGAGCGGCGTCACGGTGGCGGGAAGATGGACGGCCGCCACGCTACGCGGCCACTCCGACCTCGACCGAGGAGACGGCGGGGAGGTAGCCGGCGATCTCTGTCCAACTCTCGCCCTCGTCCATGCTCGCGAACACCTGGCCGGTGCTCGTCCCGAAGTAGATACCCGGCGCGTCGAGCGAATCCACCGCGAGTCCCTCGCGCAGGACGCCGAGGTGCGCGTGCCGCTGGGGCAGCCCTCGATCGAGGCGCCCCCAGGTTGCCCCTGCGTCGCGCGTTCGCCACACCGCGGCGCTGCCGCCGGGCATCGTCCGCCCGTGCCCGGGGTCGAGCGGGATCACGAACGCCGTATCGCGGTCGTGGGGATGAGCCGCCGCCGCGAACCCGAAGTCCGAGGGGAGCCCTTCGGTGATCTCGACCCACGACCGGCCGCCGTCGTCGCTTCGGTGCACGCCGCAGTGGTTCTGTTGGTACAGGCGCTCGGTGTCGGCGGGGGACATGACGAGCTTGTGCACGCAGTAGCCGACCTCTGGCTCCTCGAGCGGCCAGTCGGCGCGAAGCCCTCGGTTTCTCGGCGTCCACGAGGCGCCGTCGTCGACCGTCTCGAAGATCCCG
>JACVSB010000338.1 GCA_014534155.1 Thermoleophilia bacterium | reverse complement strand
CCCTGTTAACCGCGGGGCCTTAGCCCCACTTATTCCCGGCGACCGCCGCAAGAATCAGAGCAGCGAGAGCGCCGTAGGAGACGAGCCAGGTCTTGAGACGGGTCATCGTTTTTCTCCTTACGTTGCTTGCTCTCGCAGTGTCGGGGCGTCCGGGCCACCGGGGTATCCCCCCGAGGAGCGACGCCGCATCCCCCCGGCGGGGGAATCGAGGCGGCAGGCCGGGCCGCGCTCGTCCGGCCGGGACCGCTAGAGGTCCTGCGTCAGCTGCAGCCGGTTGCCGTCCGGATCGAAGACGTCGAGCAGGCGGATCGCTCCCGTGAGCTCCACGACGACCCCGACCTCCACGCCCTCGGCGCGCAGACGCTCGGCCTCGGCTTTCACGTCCTCGACCTCGACCGCGAGCACCGCCCCTGTCGCCTCGGGCGACTCCGCGAGCGCGAGCTCCGTCCCGTCGCGCGTGAGGCGCGCCCAGCGGCCCTCGCTGTCGCGGTAGACCTCCTGGAAGCCGAGCTTCTCGGCGTAGAAACGGCGGGCCTGCTCGAGGTCCCGGACGCCGTACCAGACGGTCACAGCATGAGCCCCGGCTCCTCCAGGTACTCCTTGACGGAGCGGAGGAACGCCGACGCGGTGGCGCCGTCCACCGAACGGTGGTCGCAGGAGAGCGTCAGCTCCATCAGGGGGCGCACGACGAGCTCGCCCTCGGAGACGACGGCCCGCTCCTCGATCGAGCCGACGGCGAGGATGGCGGCCTGGGGCGGGTTGAGAACGGCGACGAAGCGCTCCACCCCGTACATCCCCAGGTTGGAGATCGTGAAGGTGCCGCCCTCGAGCTCTGCCTGCTGGAGCTTCCCCGCGCGCGTGCGGGCGACCAGGTCGGCGCGCTCGCCCGCGAGCTCGCGGATCGACTTGCGCTCGCAGCGCCGGAGGACGGGAACGAGGAGGCCGCGCTCGACCGCGACGGCGATCCCGATGTCCGCCGTGGGGAAGCGACGCACCTCATCGCCGGCGAAGTGGGCGTTGACGTCGCGGTGGCGCATAAGCGCGACGGCGCAGGCCTTGGTCAGGACGTCCGAGATGGTCGGCTTCGCCTCGCCCTCGGCCGTGCGGGCGACGAGCGCCTCGCGGAGGCGCAGTACGGCTCGCATGTCGGCGGACATCGCGATCTGGAAGTGCGGCGTCTGCCACGCCTCGCTCATCCGGCGTGCGATCGTGCGGCGCATCTGCGTCAGGCGCACGACCTCGACCTCGCCCGGGGCTTCCTCGGCGGCGCCGGGCAACGCTCCGCCTGACGCGGCGCGCTCGACGTCCTCGGCCACGATCCGGCCGTCCGGCCCCGTCCCCTGGAGGGAGGCGAGGTCGATCTGCCGTTCCCTCGCGAGCCTGCGCGCAAGCGGGGACGCCTTGATCCGCCCACCGTCGGCGCGAGCACGCGCGGGCGAGGGCGCCTCCCTCGGCTCCGTCACCCGCGTGGGCTGCTCGGCCGCGTCCTCGCTCTCGGCAGCCTCGCGCGCCGCCTCGCGGCCCTGCTCGCGCTCGGG
>JACVSB010000129.1 GCA_014534155.1 Thermoleophilia bacterium | reverse complement strand
GCCGAGCGCGAGGCCCGGCGGCGGATCGCGCTCGCGCAGGTGCGCCAGTACCCGGACCCCGTCCTGCGCATGCAGGCGAGAGACGTGGAGCACTTCGACGCGGCACTCGCGGCGCTCGTCGAGCGCATGGGCCGCCTGATGCAGGACGCCCGCGGGGTCGGCCTCGCCGCCCCGCAGATCGGGCTGCTGCAGCGCGTGCTCGTCTACCAGACGGAGGAGGGGGCGCCGCCCGTCGCGCTCGTCAACCCGGAGCTCGTCGCCACGGGCGAGGAGACCGAGGTCGCCGACGAGGGGTGCCTCTCGCTCGGGGCCGCCTCCGTGGCCGTCCCCGTCGAGCGGCCGGTCGCCGTCACCCTCGCCGCCCGCTCGCCGGCCGGCGAGGAGCTTCGGGTGGAAGCAGAGGGTCTCGACGCGCGCGTGATCCAGCACGAGCTCGACCACCTGGACGGGATTCTCACGCTCGACCGCACGGGCGACGACGATCGGCGGCGCGCGCTCGCGGAGCTTCGGCCCCAGCCCGTGCTCGGCTAGCCGTGCGGCTGGCCGTCGCCGCCACGGCGCCGCTCGGCGCCGCGGTGCTGGAGGGGCTTGCCCGCCGCCACGACGTCGAGCTCCTGCTCACGCGCCCCGACCGCCCGCGCGGGCGCGGACGTCGCGTGGCGCCGCCGCCGGCGAAGGAGGCCGCCGGGCGCCTCGGGATCCCCGTCTTCCAGCCGGAGCGCCTGGAGGCGTTCCCCGGCGAGGCGCCCGTCGTCGTGGTCGCCGCCTACGGTGCGCTCGTGCCGGTCGCCCTCCTCGGGGAGCGGCTGTGGCTGAACGTGCACCCCTCGCTCCTCCCGCGCTGGCGAGGTGCCGCTCCCGTGGAGCGCGCACTCATGGCCGGCGAGACGCAGACCGGCGTCACGATCCACCGCACGACCGCGGAGCTCGACGCGGGCCCGATCGCGGCCCAGAGAGCCTTTCCCATCGCGGCGCAGGACGACGCGGGCGCGGTCTACGAGCGCGCGGCCGCGCTCGCCCTCGAGCTCCTGGAGGACGTCCTCCCCGAGCCCGAGTTCCGTCCGCAGCCCGAGGAGGGCGCGACGTACGCGGAGAAGATCCGGCCGGAGGACCGCGAGCTGGACTGGTCACGGCCCGCGGACGAGCTCGTGAACCGCGTGCGCGCACTCTCTCCGCACATCGGGGCGTGGGGCCTCGTCGACGGCCGGCGGCTCGTCGTCTGGCGCGCGCGGCCGGCGACGAGCGACTCGCTCCTCGTCGCGGGCGGGATCGAGCTCCTCGAGGTGCAGCCCGAGGGCCGCCGGCGGATGAGCGCGGAGGAGTACCTGCGCGGGCTTCGTGGCCGTCTTGCGGCAGAGGCGTGACGACCCGCGACCCACGCGCGCGCCGGCGGCCGCTACGCTCGAACGCGAGGGGGCCCGGACAGGGGGGCCCCGGGGGGAATCGCACGAAGCCTCCCGCGAGCGCCCGCGCCCTCGCGTACGAGGTCGTGCTGCGCACCTTCGAGGAGGGCGCCTACGCCGACCGCGCCTTCCGGGCAGCGGCTGAGCGCTCCCCATTGGACGAGCGCGACCGCGCCTTCGCGATGCAGCTCGCCTACGGCACCGTGCAGCGGGTGCGGACGCTCGACCACGCCGTCGAGACGCTCGGCCGCCGTCCCGTGCGCAAGCTCGACCCGCCCGTCCGCGCGGCGCTTCGCCTGGGCGCGTACCAGCTCGCGTACGCGGCCGGCGTCCCCGCGCACGCGGGCGTGAACGAGTCGGTCGAGCTCGTCCGCTCTGCCGGTCTCGAGCGCGCCGTCCCGTTCACGAACGCGGTTCTTCGCCGCCTCGCCGTAGGCGTGCGCGACCTCCTCGAGGCACTCCCGGACGCCACCCCGGAGCAGGCTGCCCTGAAGCACTCGTACCCCGACTGGATCGCCGACGTCTTCTGGCGGGAGCACGGGCGGGACGGCGCGCTCTCCCTCATGCAGGCCCAGAACGAGCCGCCCGCGCGGGTCGTTCGCCTCGCCCGCGCTGCTCCCGCGGCCGCTGGGTCCGGGGAAGGCGGCCTCGAGCGAGCGATCCGCCTCGAGCTCCTCCCCGAGGGCTGGCTCGAGCAGGGGCTCGCGTGGCCCCAGAGCGTCGGCTCGCAGCTCGCGGGCCTCGCGGTGGGAGCGAAGCCCGGCGAGTGCGCGCTCGACCTCTGTGCGGCGCCGGGCGGCAAGGCGGCGCAGCTCGCGGAGGTCGCCAGGCGGGTCGTCGCCGTGGAGAAGCACGCCGGCCGCGCCCGCGAGCTCGCCGAGAACGCGCGCCGCCTGCGCGCCGGGGCGGTCGAGGTCCTGAACGCCGACGCGCTCGCCTTGCCCGCCGGGCTGCGCGAGTTCGACCGCGCGCTCGTCGACGCTCCCTGCTCGGGGCTCGGCGTCCTCGCCTCCCGCCCCGACCTGCGCTGGCGGGCCGAGCCGCTCCCGCACCTCCAGCGTGACCTCCTCCGCGTCGCGGCCGAGCGCGTTCGCCCCGGCGGAACCGTCACCTACGCCGTCTGCACGCTGCACGCCGCCGAGAACGAGGACGTCGTGGACGCGACGGGGCTTCCCGTCGACGACCTGGGCGCGGAGTGGCCGGCGTACCGCCATCCGCGCCGCCGCGAGTTCCTGCTCACGCTGCCGCACGTGCACGGCACGTCGGGGTTCTTCGTGGCGAGGATGGCCGTGCCATGAGCTGGCGAGACTGGGTGCGCGGGAGCGAGATCGAGCCGTCGCTCTACGCCGCGGACTTCGGCCGCCTGGGAGAGCAGGTCGACCTGCTCCTTCGGGCCGGGGTGCGGATCTTCCACTTCGACGTGGGCGACGGGCACTTCGTGGAGCCGGTCACGATCGGGCCGATCGTGCTGCGCTCGATCGCCGAGCGCGTGCATGAGGGCGGCGCCGTCCTCGACTGCCACCTGATGGTGGCGAACCCCGCGCGCCACATCCCGCAGATCGCCGGCGCCGGCGGCGACTCCGTCACGTTCCACCACGAGGTCACGGACGACGTCGAGGGCCTCGTCGCGCTCGCGCGCGAGCACGGGCTCGGCGCCGGCCTCGCCTTCAACCCGGAGACGCCGGTGGCAGAGGCCGCCCGGGCCGCGGACGGAGGCGACCTCGTCCTCTGCATGAGCATCCATCCCGGCTACTCGGGACAGGCCTTCCTGGCGGAGTCGCTCGGGCGGATCCGCGAGCTGCGCCGGCTCCTCCCCGGGCACATGCACGTGCAGGTCGACGGCGGGATCGACGAGGGCAACGTCCGCGCCGTGCGCGAGGCGGGCGCGAACCTCGTCGTCGCCGGAAGCGCCGTCTTCGGGGCCGCGGACATCGCCTCTGCATACCGGCAGCTCGCCTCGGCGTGACACACCGCCACCATCTCGAGCGCGCGCTCGAGCTCGCGGAGCGAGGGCGGGGCACGACGCGCCCGAACCCCGTGGTGGGAGCCGTCCTCGTCGCACCGGGCGGCGAGGTTGTCGGCGAGGGCTGGCACGAGCACCCCGGCGGCCCGCACGCGGAGACGGTAGCTCTCGAGGCTGCGGGCGAGCGCGCCCGCGGCGCGACCCTGTACGTAACGCTCGAGCCCTGCGCGCACCACGGCCGCACGCCGGCGTGCGCAGACGCCGTCGTCGCCGCCGGGGTCGACCGGATCCTCTGCGCTGCCGGCGACCCAGATCCGCGCACGAACGGAAAGGGCTTCCAGCGTCTGCGCGAGGCGGGGATCGCAGTCGAGATGGCCGACGGCGACCTGGGACGGCAGGCCCGCCGCCAAAACGAGGCCTTCCGAACCTGGGTCGTCGGGCGGCGGCCGTTCGTGACGTACAAGGCGGCGATGACCGTCGACGGCCGCGTCGCGGCCGCGAGCGGGGACGCGCGCTGGATCTCCGGCGAGGAGAGCCGCCGGCTCGTCCACGAGCTTCGGGCGGCCTCCGACGCCGTCGCGGTCGGCGCCGGCACCGCGCGCCGTGAGAACCCGGCGCTGACCGCGCGCGGCGTCGGGGCTACGCGACAGCCCCGCCGGCTCGCCTTCGGGAAGGGGCCGCTGCCCGAGGGGTCGGAGCTCGAGCACCTGGCTGGCCCGCTCGAGGACGAGCTGCGGCGCCTGGCCGACGAGGAGGTGCAGTCGCTCCTGCTCGAGGGCGGCCCCACGCTTGCGGGAGCGTTCCTGCGCGCCGGCTTCCTCGACAAGCTCCTGCTCTTCATCGCGCCGACCGTCGTCGGCGGGGACGACGCGCCGCCCCTCTTCACGGGCCCGGGAGCGCGGACGGTCGCCGAGCTGACGGCGCTTCACGGCCTCGAGGTCTCGAGGCGCGGGGACGACGTCGTCCTCACGGGCTACGTGCACGAGCCGTAGCGCGGAGGTGACCGGGAGGACCGCGCGTATCGTTCCCTCCGTGTTCACCGGCATCGTGCGCGAGGTCGGAACCGTCGAGGGAGTGCAGGGAGACGGGGAGCGCCGCCGTCTGCTCGTGCGGGCTCCCGCGACCGCGGCCGTCGTGGCCGTGGGCGACTCGGTCGCCCTCGACGGCGTCTGCCTGACCGCGGTCGCCTTGGCCGACGGCGTCCTCGCGTTCGACGCCGTGCCGGAGACGCTCGCCCGCTCCACGGTGTCGCGCCTCTCGCCCGGTCGCCGGGTCAACGTCGAGCCCGCCCTGCGCGCCGGCGACCCGCTCGGGGGCCACTTCGTGCAGGGCCACGTGGACGGGGTCGCGAGCGTGCAGGCGGTCGAGCGCGAGGGCGAGGGCAGGCGCCTCGTCGTCGAGCTCCCCTCCGAGCTCGCCCGCTACGCGGTCGAGAAGGGCTCGCTCGCGCTGCAGGGGGTGAGCGTGACGATCGCCGCGGTCGCGGGGGACTCAGTGCAGGTCGCGCTCGTCCCGCACACGCTCGCGGCGACCACGCTCGGCTCGCTTCGCCCCGGTGACGACGTGAACGTCGAGGTGGACGTCCTGGCCAAGCAGGTCGAGCGGCTCCTCGAGGCGCGCGGCCACACGGCCTGAGCGGGTTACGATCTTCGCTGTGAGCGACACCATGGAAGCGGCCACCGAGACGACGCCGTTCGCGTCGATCGAGGAGGCGATCGACGACATCCGCGAGGGCAAGTTCGTCGTGGTCGTGGACGCCGCCGACCGCGAGAACGAGGGCGACCTGACCATCGCCGCCCAGTTCGCGACGCCCGAGGCGATCAACTTCATGGCCACGCACGGCCGCGGCCTCATCTGCCTCTGCCTCACGGAGGAGCGCTGCGACCAGCTCGGGCTGCGCCCGATGACGCTGAACAACGAGACGCCGTACGGGACCGCGTTCACCGTCTCCATCGAGGCGCGCGAGGGGATTTCCACCGGGATCTCGGCGCACGACCGTGCCCGCACGATCCAGGTCGCGATTGACCCGAACCGGACTCCCCACGATCTCGTCCAGCCCGGACACGTCTTCCCCCTCCGCGCACGCCCCGGCGGCGTGCTGCAGCGGGCCGGGCAGACGGAGGCGGCCGTCGACCTGGCGCGGCTCGCGGGCCT
>JACVSB010000294.1 GCA_014534155.1 Thermoleophilia bacterium | reverse complement strand
GCGCCGTCCTGGCTGGCGCGACGCGCCGAGGCGGGCGCCGTAGGGTTCCGGCGTGCCACGCGGCCGCAGGCCGATCGAGAAGCTGCTCGTCGCCAACCGCGGGGAGATCGCGGCACGGATCTTCCGCACCTGCCGCACGCTCGGGATCGCGACCGTTGCCGTTTGCTCGCCCGACGACCGCGGCGCGCTGCACGCTCGAACCGCGGACGAGGTGCTCGAGATCGACTCGTACCTCGCGCCTGGAGCGATCGTGGCGGCGGCGGAGAGCGCCGGCGCGGACGCCGTCCACCCGGGGTACGGGTTCCTGGCCGAGAGCCCGGAGCTGGCGGACGCCGTCACGGCGGCCGGGCTCGTCTGGGTCGGACCCCCGCCCCTGGTGCTGGAAAAGGCGGGGGACAAGCTCGAGGCGAAGCGCCTCGCCCAGGCGGCGGGCGTTCCCGTCGTCCAGACGGGCACGCCGGAAGAGCTCGGCTTCCCGCTCCTCGTCAAGGCGGCGGCGGGCGGCGGCGGCCGCGGGATGCGAGTCGTCGTCTCCCCGCAGGAGCTCGACGAGGCGGTCGCCGCGGCACGGCGCGAGGCCCGAGCCGGGTTCGGCGACGACAGGCTCTTCTTCGAGCGGTACGTCGAGCGCCCCCGGCACGTCGAGATCCAGCTCCTCGCGGACGCAGACGGCGCCGTCGTCCACCTGGGCGAGCGCGAGTGCTCCGTCCAGCGCCGCCACCAGAAGGTGCTCGAGGAGAGCCCCTCGCCGGCGCTGGACGCGGCGCTCCGCCGGGAGATGGCCGCTGCCGCCGTTCGCGTGGCCACGGCCATGGGCTACGAGGGCGCGGGGACGGCGGAATTCATCCTCGCGGAGAGGGAGTTCGCGTTCCTCGAGCTGAACGCGCGGATCCAGGTCGAGCATCCGGTCACCGAGCTCGTGACCGCCGTCGACCTCGTCGCGGAGCAGCTCGCGATCGCGGAGGGCGAGCCCCTGCGGCTCGCTTCCCGGGAGCCGGAGGGCCACGCGATCGAGCTTCGCCTCTACGCCGAGGACCCGGTCACCTTCCTGCCCCAGGCGGGAACGGTCGAACACCTGCGCCTTCCGCAGGGGATCCGGGTCGACGCAGGCGTCGAGGCAGGCGACCAGGTGCCCGTGGGGTACGACCCGCTGATCGCGAAGCTGATCGCGGCCGGGGAGAGCCGGGAGACGGCTCTCCGCGGGCTTGCCGCGGCGCTGGACGAGACCGAGGTGGCCGGCGTGACGACGAACCTCGCCTTCCTCCGCTGGCTCGTCCGCCATCCGGAGATCCGCGCCGGACGGACCACGACGGCGTTCCTCGACGAGCACCCGCCGCTCTCGCGCCCGCCGCGCATCCCTCCCGTCTGGCGCGGAGGCTTCCGGTTGAACAGCGCGCCGCGGCCGCTCTCGCCGCCGCCCATGCTCGAGCGCGCGGCCCACGGCGTCGACTCGCCGGGCGGCGGGAGGACCGTCGTCGCCCCGATGCCGGGCGTCGTGCTCCGCGTCATCGCGTCGGCCGGCGAGCGGGTGGACGCGCGCGAGCCCCTCATCGTCCTCGAGGCGATGAAGATGGAGACGCCCATCTCGTCGCCCTTCGACGCCGTGGTGAAGGAGGTCTACGTCCGCGAGGGCGATCGCGTCGCGAGCGGAAGCGTCCTCGTCGAGCTCGAGTGACCGTCTACGGCAGGGCGTTCACGAGCCCGCCGTCCACGAGGAGGTTCTGGCCGTTCACGTAGGAGGCGGCCGGGGAGAGGAGGAACGCGGCCGCCCGCCCGAACTCCGCGGGCTCGCCGTAGCGCCCGAGCGGGACGTCCCGCGACTGCGAGGCCAGCTCGTCGTCGATGGTGGTGCCGCGCTCGTCGGCTCGCCGCTCCACGACGGCGAGCCCGCGCTCGGTGCGAAAGCGCCCGGGCGCGAGCGAGTTCACGCGCACGCGCGGGGCGAGCTCGACCGAGAGCACCTTCACGAGGGCCGCCACGGCCGGTCGCAGGACGTTCGACGTGTC
>JACVSB010000158.1 GCA_014534155.1 Thermoleophilia bacterium | reverse complement strand
GCCATGAAGAGGGCGCGCGCCGCGCCGACACCGACCACCGCCACGACGAGCCACGCAAGCCGCCGGCGGTCGCTCCCCTCGATCACGTGGCCGAGCGCGTCGCCCGTCAGGAACGCGATCACGACGGCTGCCGCCTGCGAGCCGACGGCCAGCACGACTGAGACCGCCAGGGACCAGCGATACGGCCGCAGGAAACCGAGCAGCCGTACGAATGTGCGGCGGTATGCAGCAGGAACGGCCACGTGGACCCGAACGACGAGTCTACTCGGGCGATTCCCTGCCCCTTCCCGGCACGCCCGCGGCTCGCCGGCGTTGCCGCGCTTGGCGCGGCCTCTTAGCTCAGAGCCCGAAGCGGCTGGAGTCCGAGCGCGGGCGCATCCGCCTCGAGCCGCGCGAGCTCGGCGCGGACGAGCGCGAGCGCGGAGGCGAGCCGTTCGCGGTTCTCGGTGGCGTTGAGCCAGCGGCTCGTACCGGACGGGTGCGGAAGCGGGATCGCGACGGCGTCACCCACCTCGAAGCGCCTGCCGATGCAGCCGAGGTTGCGCTCTCCGAGCAGCCGGGCGATCGCCATGCCGCCGACGACGAGGATGAGTCGCGGCCGCAGGAGGCGCAGCTCCCACTCGCGCCAGAACGCGCACAGCTCCTGCTCCCGTGCGGCCGGCGTGCGATCGCCCTCGCCGGACGCGGCCCTGCCGGGGTAGCAGCGGGTGACGGAGGCGCAGTAGAACGTCGCGTAGAACGCGTCCTCGTCGAGCTCGAGCCAACCCCGTAGCGTTTTTCCGGCACGGCCGCGCCACGGCCGGCGCTCCGCGCCCTCCTCGCTGCCGGGGGCCTGGCCGAGGATGTACGCCCGCTGTCCCGGCCGCCCCTCCAGGACGGGCGGCGACTCGAGCGGAAACCCCGCCTCGACGCATGCGCGGCACGTCCGGTTGTCGCGCTGCAGGGAGAGCAGCGAGCGATACGACGAGCGGCGGCGCGTCACGCCTCTGAGCGCGTGCCGATGCGGAGACGGTTGCCGTCGGGGTCGGCGAGCTCGAGCTCGCGCGTCCCCCACGGCGTGTCGTGGGCGCGCTTCCCGAGGGATCCGGCGATCGCGTCGACGTCGTCGACATAGAGGTAGACGAGCGAACCGGGTGGGGCGTCGCCCTTGTGCTCGGACAGGAAGAGCCGGGAGCCCTCGCGTCGGACGGCGATGAAGAGCGGCAGCCCTGGCTCGAAGCGGTGCCGCCACTCGACGTCGAAACCGAGGCGGCGGTACCAGTCGGCGCTCGCCTCCGCGTCCGATACCCGGAGGAACGGGACGACCTCGGTCACAGCGGTGATCGTACGGCGACGAACCAGCGGCCGTCGTGGACGATCTCGCCGCCACCGAGCTCGGCGAGGAGTCCATCCGGAGTGAAGTAGCGCTTGTACACCGTCCAGCGCGATCCGTCGTTCAGGACGCGCTCCTGCCACTCCTCGGGCTCGACGTCGTCGCGCAGCGCGGCGTCGACGACGACGAGCTGGGATCCCACCCGGCGCGCCTCGCGCAGGAAACGCCCGCGCGCCTCCTCCTCGAGGTGTCCGTAGAAGCTCATGGTCGCCACGCGCTCGAAGCTGCCGTTCGGGAACGGCAACGCGAGCGCGTCGCCCCGTACGAGACGAAGACCGGGAAGCCGCTGCGCCGCGATCTCGAGCATCCTCTCGCTCTGATCGAGGCCCGTCACCTCGCCCGGCAGCCATCGGGTGGCGTAGCCCGTTCCGCAGGCGACGTCCAGCGTGCGTGCCGGCGGAAGCGCCCGCAGCGAGTCGGCCAGTTCGTGCAGGAGCTCGTGCCAGGCCGGTCGCTCCCGTCCGGCGAATCGGCCCCTGCCTTCGTACCAGTCGTCGTACTCGGGCCCCCGGCGGTCGTAGTACTCCTTCACCGCTCCTAGAGTACGTTCGTGCCGCTTCCGCTCGAGGCCGTCCCGAACTTCTCCGAGGGACGCGAGCGAGCGACCATCGACGCGCTCACGGCGGTGCTCTCGGAGCGCACGCGGCTGCTCGACGTCCACGCGGATGCGGACCACAACCGCTCCGTCTTCACGCTCGTCGGAAGCGAGAAGGAGCTGATCGACGCGCTCGTCGCCGCGGTCGCGCGCGCGCGCGAGCTGATCGACCTGAGGCACCAGGAGGGCGCTCATCCGCGGATCGGGGCGGCAGACGTCGTGCCGCTCGTTCCGATCCGCCCGCACGACATGGAGCGGGCGAAGGCGGCCGCGCTCGCCCTCGGGGAGCGGATCGGGGAGGAGCTCCGGCTTCCGGTCTTCCTCTACGGAGAGGTCGCGCCGGGTCGCGGGCCGGCGTTCTTCCGCCGCGGCGGTGCGGAGGAGCTCGGCCGCCGGCTCGAGTCGGGCGAGCTCGGCCCGGACTTCGGCCCACCCCGTCTCGACGCCCGCGCGGGCGGCGTACTGGTCGGCGCCCGGCGCCCGCTGATCGCCTTCAACGTCAACCTGCGCGGCGCGGGAGTCGAGGTTGCGCGCGAGGTCGCCGCGGCCGTCAGGGAGACGGGCGGGGGACTTCCGGGCGTCCGCGCGCTCGGGATCGAGCTTCCGCGCTCGGGTCTCGTCCAGGTAACGATGAACGTCGAGGACTACGAGGCTGCCCCGCCGCACGAGATTCTCGAGCGCGTCGAGGCCGAGGCGGGCGCGCGCGGCGCCGAGGTCGCGCGCTCGGAGCTCGTCGGCCTGATGCCGGTCGGCGCCGCGCTCGCGGCGGCGCGAGCACTCCTGCGGCTTCCGGACCTCGACGCCTCCCGCGTGCTCGAGCTCCGGCTCCTCGGCGAGTGACTACAGCCGGCGCGGATACGCGCCCGGGAACCGCCGCGCGAAGCGGCGAGCCGCGCCCCGCGCGGCCGCCGCCGACCGGTAGGGACCGGCCGCGGCGACGTAGAAGCCAGGACGAAGGCCGGGGTAGTCGGAGGATCGCAGGACGCGCGCGCCCGCGCGGCGGGCGGTCGCGCGGACGCCCGCCGGGCCGGCCGAGACGGGGACGCTGTCGAGAACGACGATCCACCCCCGCAGCCGGGGGCGTCGTATCCCTCGCTGGACGTGCGGCTTCGGCTTCGCCTTCGGACGGGCGCCGCGGGGGACGCTCGCGGGACGCACCGAGAACCAGCGGGAGAGGAGGCGGAGCCTGCTCTGGAACTCGTCGCCGGACAGCGACGTTCCGCCCCCGGGCCAGCGAACGTACACCGTCTCGGCGCGCCCCGAGCTGTTCGGAACGACGTGAACTGCGCGGGGAGGCGGGACTCCGAGCCGCTCCCCCAGGCGCCGGCTTGAGTACCGGTACGGCCCCCACGTGTGGCGCGGCGAGATGGAATCGTAGGGGTCAGGCACCGAGACCAGGTAGGGCACGCCTGAGACACCCTGCGTCCGGCCACCCGACGTCGAGGAGTAGTAGGCGCGCGCGACGCTCCCGCGCCAGAGAAGCACCTCGCGCGCCGTTCGGGCGACGGCGCGGTTCGTCGCCTTCCGCTCGGCCCGGATGCCGCCGTACATCTGGTCGCGCGTGTCCGCGTAGACGTCGAACGCCTCGCGCGCGCCGAGGAGCGAGAGCGCGTAGGAGCGTGCGGCGACCGCCTGCGCCGCGAGCGCGTGCGAATGCCAGCTCTCCGGCATCTCCCAAGCGACGACGCCGCGGACGTAGAACTCGAGCCGAACGTGGTTCACGACGGACAGCGCGGAGCCGTCACG
This sequence comes from Thermoleophilia bacterium, assembly GCA_014534155.1. The sequence continues at coordinate 953 of JACVSB010000158.1, read as the reverse complement.
AGCGATCGTGAGGGTGCCGCGGTAGGCCGCGCCGTCCAGGGTGAGAGGGCTCGCGCCGGGCTCGACCACGAGCGGCAGGCGGAGGGCGAGTCGCCGGCCGCGGATCCGAATCCGCGGGCCGGGCGTCAGGACGAACCGCCGCGGACGGAGCGTCCAGGAGCGGCCGGCGGCGTCGCGGAGCCGAAACGGCCGGCGCGACGCGACAGCTACTCGGCTCCGCCCGCTCGCCACGAGCACGCGAACGATGCGGTCGGGGACCCGCGCCAGCGTCGTACCGCGGTAGTAGTGCGCGAGGATGCGCCGATAGCTCCAGCCGTGGAGGGCGAATCCCTGCGCGCCGTACTGGCTCATGCCGATGCCGTGGCCCCAGCCGCGACCCTCGACGACGAAGACGCGGGCGTCCGACGGCCCCGCCATGACGGCCGCGACGAGGAGACCGAGCAGGACGAGCCGTAGGCGCACGAAGTCGGTCAGGCTAGCTCTTCCCGCTGGATCTGCGGTCTAGACTGGGCGCGGATGGCGCAAAAGACGGCCGTTCGCGTCACGGGCGACGATCTCACACCGGCCGACGTGTGGGACGTCGCAGTGGGGGGCGCACAGGCGGAGCTCTCGGACTCGTCCCGGACGAAGATGCGCGCGGCCCGCCGGCTGGTGGAGCGCGCGGCGCACGGCCTCGAGGAGCACACCTACGGGATCAACACCGGCTTCGGCCGCTTCGTTTCGCAGACCGTCCCGTCCGAGCTTGCCGAGGAGCTGCAGCTGCGGCTGCTCCGCAGCCACGCGTGCGGGGTGGGAGACCCCTATCCCGACGAGGTCGTGCGCGCGGCGATGCTCCTGCGGGCGAACGCGCTCGCCAAGGGGTTCTCCGGCGCGCGCGTCGAGGTCGTCGAGCTCCTGCTCGAGTGCCTCAATCGCGGCGTGCTCCCGCACGTTCCGGCGCGCGGCTCCGTCGG
>JACVSB010000349.1 GCA_014534155.1 Thermoleophilia bacterium | reverse complement strand
TTCTCGTTCGGGTCGCCGTCGTAGACGCCGTCGACGCCGTTGTTGCCCAGCAAGATCGCCTGCGCGCCGATCTCGAGCGCTCGCAGCGCCGCCGCGGTGTCGGTAGTGAAGAACGGGTTCCCCGTCCCGCCCGCGAAGATGACCACCCGCCCCTTCTCCAGGTGGCGGATCGCGCGCCGGCGGATATACGGCTCGGCGACCTCGCTGACCGTGAGGGCGGACAGGATCCGCGTCTGGACGCCCTGGCGCTCGAGCGCGTCCTGAACCGCGAGGCAGTTGAGGAGGGTCGCGAGCATCCCGCCGTAGTCGGCCGTGGCCCGGTCCATCCCCGCGGCCGCAGCCGTCATCCCGCGGTAGATGTTCCCGGCGCCGATCACGACGGCGGTCTCGACGCCGAGCTCGTTCAGGCGCGAGAGCTGGAGCGCGATCGCGCGCACGCGCTCGGGGTCGATCCCGTACGGCTGGGCGCCGAGGAGCGATTCGCCCGAGAGCTTGACGAGGACTCGGCGGAAGACGCGGTCGCCTCCGTCACCCCGCGCAAGGCCCGCTTCGGGCTGCGCGGTCACCCCTCGCTGCCGCTCGGCTCTTCGGCGACGTCGAGCCGGACGAACTCGAGGACCTGCGCTCCGTGCTCGCCCAGCGCCTTGCCGACGGTCAGGGAGGGGTCGTGGATCCAGGGCTGGTCGAGCAGGACCGTCTCTGCGAAGAAGCGCTTGTGGATCATCCCGTCGACGATCTGCGGGCGGATGTGCTCGGGCTTCGAGCCTACCTCCGGCAGCTTCTCGTAGACCGAGCGCTCCCGCTCGATCTCCTCCGCCGGCACGTCGTCGCGCGAGAGGTGGCGCGGCCGCGAGGCCGCGATATGCATCGCGACCATCCGGGCGAGCTCCTCGCTCGCGCGCGCGCGCACGAGGACGCCGATCTTCTCGGCCGGCGGGTGCACGTACCCGGCCACGACCTCCCCCTCGCCGGCGCGGAAGCGCGCGGCGCCCACGACGGCCACGTTCTCGCCGATCCGCGCCACGAGCTCCACGCGTTCCTCCTCGAGCCCCCCGACGGCCTCAGGGCCTCCGGCGGAGACGGCGTCGAGCGCGCGGCGGGCGAAGGAGAGGAAGTCCTCGTTCTTCGAGACCGGCTCGCTCTCGCAGCCGACGGCCACCATCGCGCCCCCGATGCGCGGCTCCACCGAGGAGAGGATCTTGCCCTCGCTCGTCCCCCGCCCGGCCCGCCGCTGCGCGGAGGCCATCCCCTTCTCGCGCAGGAGCTGCCGTGCCTTCTCGACGTCGCCGTCCGCCTCCTCGAGCGCGCGCTTGCAGTCCATCATCCCGGCGCCGGTGAGCTCGCGGAGCTCCTTGACCTGCGAGGCGGCGATCGTCACCGGCCCGCCTCCTCACCGTCCGTCGTCTCCCCGGCCGGCGCGGAAGCTTCCGCCTCCTCCTCGCTTCCCTCCTC
>JACVSB010000188.1 GCA_014534155.1 Thermoleophilia bacterium | reverse complement strand
GGACCGCGATCTCGCCGAGGAGACGTGGGCGGGGATGACCGATCGCGCCTACCCCTACCGCTCGCTCCTGGAGGCCGGCGCCCGCCTCGCGAACGGCTCCGACGCGCCGGTCGAGGAGCTCGATCCCCTGCTCGGGATCGCCGCGGGGGTGCGACGGACGCTGGACGCCCGACCCGGCTGGCACCCCGAGCAGGCCGTGGCGGTGGTGGACGCCCTTCGCGCCTCCACGGTCACTCCCGCGTGGCTCGCGGGCGACGAGAACCGCCGCGGACGCCTGCTACCGGGACAGCTTGCCGACCTCGTCGTGCTCGACCGCGACCCCCTTTCCTGCCCGCCGGACGAGCTGATCGAGATCCGCGTCGTGGCCACGATGCTCGGCGGCCGGTGGGTGCACGGCGGGCCACCCTTTCGCTAGCCCGCCGGTCCGTCTACAATAGTCAGCACGAGCCGGGCTACTGGAGGGTTAGCCGCAGCCCCTCCGGATCAGCCCGGCTCGGCTTCGTCCGGCGTCCCCCACCCGCCGCCGCCGGGCGTGCGCACCTCGACGAGGTCGTCCGGCTCGAGCTCGAGCGACGTCTTCGCCGCGACAGGTTCCCCGTTCACCAGGTTCTCGCCGACCTTGCCGGGTCCGCCGCCCGCCGCTCCACCGGGCGCGTGCCGCCGGCGGTCACAGAGGAGCGAGAGGGTCGCGGGCTCCAGCGCGCGCACGGCCCGCACGATCCCCTCGCCGCCGCGGTGCCGGCCGGCCCCGCCGCTCCCTTCCCGCAGCTCGTAGCGCTCGGCCTGGAGCGGGAACTCCAGCTCGAGAGCCTCGATCGGCGTGTTCAGCGTGTTCGACATGCCCACGTGCACGCCGGAGGGCCCGGGTCCCGAGCGCGACGCGCCCTGGCCCCCGCCGACTGTCTCGTAGTACGTCCAGCCTCGGCCGCCGAGGACGAGGTTGTTCATCGTCCCCTGGCCCTGTGCCGGAAGATCCGCTGCCTGCGCGAGCGCGAGGAGCACGGTGTCCGCGATCCGCTGGCTCGTCTCCACGTTGCCGGCCGCCACCGCCGCCGGGTAGGTCGCGTTCACGACCGTCCCGGCCGGCGCGCGCACGGCCAGTGGGGCGAACGTGCCCGCGTTCGTCGGCACGTCGTCGGGAAGGAGCACGCGCAGGGCGAACATGCACGCCGACCGGGTCACGGGAAGCGGGCAGTTCACGTTTCCCTCGACCTGCTCGGCCGTCCCTGCGAAGTCGACCTCGACGTCCCCGCCGGCGACGGTGAGCGTGACCTGGAGGGGAACGTCATCTTCGCCGACGCCGTCCCCCTCGATCTCGCCCTTCGCCCGGTACCGGCCGTCCGGCAGCTCGGCGAGAACGTCGTAGGCCCGGCGCTCGGCGTACGCGACGACGTTGGAGAACGCCAGGAGGAGGACATCCCGGCCGTGGCGCTCGGCGAGCTCCCGGACTCGCCGCCCGGCGAGCCGGTTGGCGGCGACCTGGGCGCGCAGGTCTCCGAGGCGGACCTCCGGCGTGCGCACGTTCGCGAGCACGAGCCCCAGCACCTCCTGCGCCCACTCGCCCGCGCGGACGAGCCGAACCGGCGGGACGACGAGGCCCTCCTGGAGGAGCTCCCGCGAGCCCGCCGGCATCGAGCCGGGCGCCATGCCGCCGACGTCGGAGTGGTGAGCGCGCGACGCCGCGTATGCGACGACCTCGCCGCAGAGCGCGACCGGCGAGACGAGCGTGACGTCGGGGAGGTGCGTTCCGCCGGTGAAGGGGTCGTTGAGGCAGAAGACGTCGCCCGGGCGCGGATCCCGCTCGCGCACGGCGGCGACCGCGTCGGGCATTGCGCCGAGGTGCACCGGTATGTGGGCTGCCTGGGCGACGAGGCGGCCCCCGGCGTCGAAGAGCGCGGTGGAGCAGTCCCGGCGCTCCTTGATGTTCGAGGAGAAGGCGGCGCGGACGAGCAGTGCCCCCATTTCCTCGGCGACCCCGGCGAGGCTGCTCGCGAGCACGGAGAGCGTGACGGGGTCGAGCGTCATCGTCCGCGGAGGACGAGCGTCCCGTGGGCGTCGCTCATTCCGCGCCAGCCTGCGGCGACGACGCAGGTCGCCTCGCCGAGGTCGACGATCGCCGGCCCCTCCACCCGAAGCGGGTCACCGGCGGGAAACCGCGGCGGCTCGGGCTCCGCGACGGCGGCGACGCGGAGCGTGACGATCTCGACGGGATGCTCATCCATCCTGTAGCCGTGACGGCGCTCGTGCTCGGCGTGGAACGCCTCCGGAACGGCTGCGAGCTCGGCGGCCGGGACCGTGAGCTCGTGAGCCTGGCCGACGTAGCGGACGTCGGCGAAGCGACGGGACGAGGCGGCATCTCCTGGCGCTCCCGCCGCGGCCTCCAGTGAGGCGAACGCCCGCTCGAGATCGCCCGCGGCGGGCGCCACGCGGTCGCGGCGCAGGGGAGCGAGGGCGAGCCCGAGCGCGCTCAGGACTCCGCCCGCGCGCGGAACGAGAACCGTGCGAATTCCCAGCTCGTCCGCGAGCGCGCACGCGTGCATGGGGCCGGCGCCCCCGAAGGCGACGAGGGCCAGGCGGCGCGGGTCGATCCCGCGCTCGACGCTGACAAGGCGAAGCGCCCGCGCCATCTCCGCGTTCGCCACACGCAGGACTCCCTCGGCTGCTTCGCGAGGAGCGAGCCCGAGGAGCGCGGCGAGCCGGCCGATCGCGGCCTCCGCGGCGCCCCGGACGAGGCGAACCTCGCCCCCGAGGAGCGCACCCTCCTCGAGGTGGCCGAGGAGGACGTGCGCGTCCGTCACGGTCGGGTCCTCGCCGCCGCGCGCGTACGCGGCCGGTCCGGGGTGGGCGCCGGCCGAACGAGGCCCGACGCGGAGAGCTCCGCCGTCGTCGGCCCACGCCACGGACCCGCCGCCTGCGCTCACGGAGTGGACGTCGAGCGCGGGGAGCGCGATCGGAACGCCGCCGACGTGCGTCCCGTTCGTCGTCGCCACCTCCCCGCCCCGGACGAGCGCAACGTCTGCACTCGTCCCTCCCATGTCGAGCGTGAGGGCGTCGGGGTGGCCGGCGAGGGTCGCGATCCGCGCCGCGCCCACCGCCCCGCCGGCCGGCCCCGAGAGGACGCACGCGGCCGCGCGGGCGGACGCCTCCTCGACCGACGCGACGCCGCCCGAGGAGAGCATGACGAGCGGCGCCGGGAACCGCTGTTCGCGCAGCCGCTCGGCGAGGTCGCCCAGGTACGAGCCGAGGCGCGGGCCGAGGTACGCCGACGCCGTCGTCGTCGAGAAGCGCTCGTACTCGCGGAACGCGGGCAGGACCTCGCTCGCGAGTGCCACGTGGGCGCCCGGGAGCTCCTCCCGGACGGCGGCGCCGACGGCCCGCTCGTGGGCGGGATGCAGGTAGCCGAAGAGGAGGCAGACGGCGACCGCTTCCGGAGCGGCCGCGCGCAGCCCGGCGAGGGTGCGCGCGAGACTGTCGCGGTCGAGCGGCGTCAGGACGCCGCCAGGCCCCATCCGCTCGCGCACGGTGAAGCGGTGCTCGCGGGAAACGAGCGGGGGAGGCCGGTCCCGGCGGAGGTCGTAGAGCGACGGGCGGTCCTGACGTCCGATCTCGAGCACGTCCCGAAAGCCCGCCGTCGTCACGAGCGCCGTGCGGGCGCCCCGCCGCTCCAGGAGCGCGTTGGTCGCGACCGTCGTCCCGTGACGGATCTCCGCGGCCTCCTCGACCCCCGCGTGGGCGAGGGCGCGGAGCACCCCGTCCGCCTGCTCGCGCGTGGACGGGACCTTGGCCCGGACGATCGCGCCGTCCGCGACCGCGACGAGGTCGGTGAACGTGCCGCCCACGTCGATCCCGACGAACGCGCCTCTCATGGCGCGCATCGTCCCCGCCCGACGCCTCGTCGTACAATGGACGGTATGCGCACGATGCGGGCGGTGCACGACGAGGAGTGTGCCGTCGC